>CAJWZN010000010.1 GCA_913050105.1 uncultured Synechococcus sp. | reverse complement strand
CTCCTGCGGCAGCGGTATGGGGAGGCACAGCCTCAGCAAACCATTTACGGGCCATGGAGGACGTCCGATTCAACAGATTGCCGATCGTGTTGGCCAGATCGTTGTTCACCAGATCAACGAAACGTTGCTGCTGAAAGTCCCCATCGTCGCCGAACTGAATATCACGCAGTAAGTACCAGCGCACCGCATCGGTGCCACAACGCTCAAGCAGCATCTCTGGATTCAGAACATTGCCAAGAGATTTGCCCATTTTCTGACCTTCGCGGGTCAGGAAGCCGTGGCCGAAGACCTGTTCCGGTACGGGCAATCCAGCCGACATCAACATGGCCGGCCAATACACAGCGTGGAATCGGAGAATGTCCTTGCCGATCACATGAATCGATGCAGGCCAACCGCAGGCTTTGAGTCGCTCCAGATCAGGTGCGCCTCCGTCGTCGAGCAAGGCTGTGAGATAACCCAGCAGTGCATCGAACCAAACGTAAAACGTGTGGCCTTCATGGTCGGGAACGGGCAGGCCCCAGGACACATTGACCCTTGAAATCGAGAAATCGCGGAGACCCTGAGCCACAAAATTTCGAACCTCCTGCCGACGGCTGGTTGGCTGGATGAAATCCTCACGATTGACGAGGTCTTCTATTTCGGACTGATAACGCGAGAGGCGGAAGAAGAGGTTCTCCTCATCCCTCCATTCCAGCGCTTTGCGATGAATCGAGCACTCGGGATCCACCGCGTCTGAGGGATCGTCTTTGAATTCCTCACAGCCGACGCAATACCAACCGGTCTGGCGTCCGCTGACCACATCACCTGAGGCTTTGACCCGCGCGTAAAACTGATGAACAAGCTTCAGATGGCGTTCGTCGGTGGTGCGGACAAAGCGATCCAGGCTGATCCCCCAGCGTTTCCAGAGCTCGCGGTAGGTATCACTGATGGCATCACAGTGATCCTGGGGACTTTGCTTCTTCGCCTCGGCGGTGCGCTGGATCTTCTGACCATGCTCATCGACCCCCGTGATGAACGTGACTCTCTCTCCAGTGAGGCGTCGGAACCGCGCCAGAGCATCGCAGGCGATGGTCGTGTAAGTGCTTCCTAGATGAGGGCGATCGTTGACGTAGTAGAGCGGCGTCGTGAGGGTGTAAGGCATCTTGGTGTTCGGATCTCGGCCGCACGACGCGACGCCGGATCCTAACGACAGTCCCCATCGAGACCCATGATCAACGTCCTGCTCCACCACTGAACGATGAGCTGGGACGTTGTGGTCTGGGGAGGAGGAACCGGTGGTGTTGCCGCCGCAGTTCAGGCCTCCCGCAGTGGAGCCAGGACCCTGCTGCTGACTCCGGGCCCATGGTTGGGTGGAATGCTCAGTTCGGCAGGGGTGTGTGCCCCAGACGGCCATGAAATCAGCTGTTGGCAAACCGGATTGTGGGGACAGTTCATTCGAACCCTCGCCAACCAATCCAGCGAGGGACTCGATCACAACTGGGTGAGTTGCTTCGGGTTTCGTCCGGAACAGGCGGAGAGACTCCTGCAGCACTGGGTGATGCAGGAGTCAACACTGCAGTGGTGGAGCGGCTGCGAATTGTGGGATGTGCAGCGCAAGGGTGATCGCATTCAGTCCATCCGCGTGGCCTTCAACGGCACGGTCGAAACGATTCCTGGATCGCAGTGGATCGATGGCAGCGACCTCGGCGATCTGATCGCAATGGCAGATGCTCCCTGTCGCTGGGGATGGGAATCAAAGGAGACCTGGAACGAACCCAGTGCTCCGGAGCAGAAACGACTCGATCAGGAGATCTTCTTCGTCGAACAACCAGTCCAGTCACCCACATGGGTGGTGATGGGCCAGCTGAGAGGTGATCCTCCAGAGCACTTCCCCCGTACCCCGGCACCACCCTTCGAAGGGTGCTCGGAACGCTTCGGGTTGGAGCGAACGCTCACCTACGGACGCCTTCCAGGTGGTCTTTTGATGCTGAATTGGCCGTTGAACGGCAATGACTGGCATCAGGGTCTGCAGCGCTGCATTTCCCCAGAAGCAGACCAGAGAGCGGCGCTTGCGGCGGAGATGCAAGCCCACAGCCTGACGTTTTTGCGGGAACTGGAGCGCTGCAGTTGTGGCTGGCTGACTGCAGCCGATGCCTTCCCCTCAACCAACCCTTCATTGGCGCTGATGCCGTACTGGCGAGAAGGTCGCCGGCTGCGGGGACAAGCCACCGTTACGGAACTGGATCTGTTGCCGGGGGCTGATGGTGCATTGCGTGCTCCATTGAGTGCAAAAAGCATCGCTGTCGGCACCTATGCCAATGATCATCACTATCCAGGCGATGACTGGCCTTTGGCTCCCAAAAGCTGCCGATGGGGTGGTCGTTGGACCGGAACACCGTTCTGTATTCCCTACGAGGCCCTGCTGAGCGACAGCATCTCCAATCTGCTGGCAGCTGAAAAGTGTTTCAGCGTGAGTCACATGGCCAACGGTGCAACACGACTTCAGCCCCTGATTCTCAACATCGGCCAGGCGGCCGGTCTGGCCGCAGCCCTTGCCGCGCATCAGCGCATCGATCCATTGGACCTTCGCGCTTACAACGTTCAGCACCGGCTGATTAATGATCCAGTCGCCCCTGCCGCTGTCGTACCCCTCTGGGAATGGCCGGGATGGCATCCCCACTGGCGCGACGCGCAGATGCACGCTCTGAACCATCTCGATTCAGTGGATTGGGGGGGACGACTGGAACACTCGACGCGCCATGGGCTGGAGCTCCCTCAAGCCGATCAGACACCGCTTGAACCAAAGGCTCTTGAGATTTGTGGTCGCCTGCTGAAGGGCAATGATCAGTGTTATCAGCTCCAGAGAGGGGTGGACCTCCTCAGCCTGATCACGCTCGAACCTGGGGTTGAGCGCCGCCTCTCTCAACTGCCCAACAACATCTCAGTCCGACTGATCGCCGTGGAAAATCCATGGGGAGCCTGGTGGAGGGTGCTGCGGATTCTTGATCAGGCGAACTGAAGCTGCAGTTCCCCCCGGTCAGGGTCCACATGATTCACGGTCATCGACAGGGTCTGTCCCGGAGTGGGATCAGTTCCCTGCGCAATCCCCACGAGATCCATCGCAAGATCAGACACATGAACAAGGGCAAGACGCTCCTGGGGTCTCAGCCAGCGCAGGAAGATGACCGACCAGCTCTGTTCACGATGGCGAGCCAACCAAACCTGCTGCCAATGGCGCTGATCTTCCCGGGCGATCTGCACTGATTGACGCAGGGGATCATCGAGGTCATCGATCAGTTCCCCAACCCGTTCCTCAGGGAGCACCTCCGCCCCCTCGAGCTGGGCAAGGATCTGTCGATGGGCCACGAGATCGGCGTATCGGCGTATCGGGGATGTGGCCTGCACATAGGCCGGCAACCCGAGGCTGAAGTGGGGCATCGGACGCGTGCCCTGAACACCGCGACTTAGACAGCGTTTGATTGCTGCATCCTGTGCAGGTCCTTCTGGAATCCTCTCCAGCTCGTCTGTCGTCGGCAGGTTTGCCGTTGGCTGACTGCGGAACGGCAAGGCCATGCCGCACTCCTGACCAAAGCCGGCAACAACCGAACCCATCAACAGCATGGCTTCACTGACCAGAAGCCTCGCCGGCGAGGGTTCGATCACCTGAACTTCAAGTTCACTGTTTCGCAGACGAAACCGTCCCTCGGGACGATCAAACAACACCGCACCTCGTGATCGACGCCAGCGATGACGGAGATTCATCAGATGGGCCAGATCCGCAAGGGATTCATCCCCCGGAGGAGCCAGTTCGATCAGTTCATCGCCGTCTGCGTAGGTCAGGCCATAGCGAGGTCGGATCCAGCTGCGAGTAATGCGATGAGCGGTGACCTCACCGCTCTCATCGAGCTGAACAGCAACACTCAAGGCCGCACTCTGTTGGCCAGCGCGCAGGCTCAACGGGCCTGCCGCCAGGCTGAGCGGGATCATCGGCATGACGCCATCGGCCAGATACAGGCTTGTGCTCCTTCGTTTTGCTTCGAGATCCAGTGGTGATCCCGGATCGATCAGGCGCGCCGGATCGGCAATGTGAATCCAAATCCAGCAGCCGTCATCACGCTTTTCGTACGAAAGTGCATCATCGATTTCCCGAGTGCCTGCGTCATCGAGGCTGTAACTGGCCAGAGCCGTGAGATCCAGTCGCTCTGCGTCCCCAGGGCGATCGGAATCTGCAAGCGCAACCAGCCGCTCTGCCTCCTGCTCCAGTTCCGATGAAAAGTGCCTGGACCATGGGCTGTTCCTCAGACTGAGTGGTTCGTCAGGGTCGAGCAGTCCACGGATCACCAACCACTGACGAAGGTCGGCTGCCTCACTCCCGATTTGCAGGGAAGCCGACCATCGCTTCAGATCAGAGTCGTCGCTGACCGAGGCCGGCTGAGTGCGCAACAGAGTGAGCCAGTGCTCGATCAACACCCACCATTGCGGATCCAGTGCCTCACGTTCTTGTTCAGACCATGGGCGGTTGATCCGCAGCAGATCCAACTGACGCTGCTCCTGCTGAACAGCCAAACGTTCGCAGCGACGCTGCTGGCGCAACCGAACGCGCTCATCAGCGGTGAGGGGCTGGACGAGACGCTCGCGCCGCCAGCGAAAAAGTGACTGAGGCTCCTGCAGCCAGGTCCATACAGCAGCAATCACGGGAAGGGAAATCGGGTCCTGCAGCAACTCGCAGAACTCGATCAAGTTCAGCCTTGAACTCCCCTCAGGCCCATCATCAACAAGCAGCTGCCAGGCTTCGACGAGGCTCCGCGATGACGGAGCGAAAGATTGAACCTCCTCTGGGGAGGGCAGAGGTTGAGAAGACAGATCTCCAGTGGAATCGACGGGAACCAAATCCCGCAAAGGCAAGTCCTGGTCGCGCCTTTGGCCTCCAAATGAAACAACCGCCTTGCTGCCCTTGATGGACACAAGACGGCCGATGAGAGGTGAACCCTTGAGGACAACCGCAATGGTGTCCCCGGGATGGAAAGACTGGTTCAACGACCCGGAGTCAACCCTCGGGATTGACGAAGGGCAACAGAGCCACAATTCGGGCACGCTTCACCGCATTGGTGAGATCGCGCTGTTGTTTTGCCGTCAGACCTGTCAGACGACGGGGAAGAATCTTGCCGCGTTCGGTGATGAACTTCTTAAGCAGATCCACATCCTTGTAATCGATGGGATCGCCGGGCTTGATCGGAGAAAGGCGCTTCTTGAAGAAGGAACTGGACATGAATCAGGAACAGTTGAAAAGCGGTGTGAGCAAAAGGCTCACTTGATCTCCTTATGGAGAGTCATTTTGTTGAGTTGAGGGCAGAACTTCATCAGCTCAAGCCTTTCAGTGGTGTTCCGGCGATTCTTCTCAGTCGTGTAACGGGACACGCCAGGAGAGCGCTTATCGGAAGCGGGAACGGACCGGCATTCGGTGCACTCGAGAGTGACAACGATCCGGACGCCCTTGTTCTTGGCCATAAAGGACGTAGCGCCGCAGGTGCGAAGCGAAATGACAAACAAAGAGCTTACCTGGCGACGAACCGTGGGTCATCACCAGGTCGTTCCTAAGATCACGCGCCGTTCTCGCGCTCTCCATGCGGGTCTCCCTGTCCTGGCTGAATGAACTGGTCCAGGTAACCGAGCCTGTGCACGAGCTGGCTCAACGACTATCGATGGCCGGCTTCGAGGAAGAGGAGATCGATGACCTTTCCGCCCAGGCTCAGGGTGTGGTGGTCGGCTATGTCAAGGAACGGGATAAGCATCCAAACGCCGACAAACTGAGTGTCTGCCAGGTTGATGTAGGCGGCGCTGAGCTGATCCAGATCGTTTGCGGTGCCGGAAATGTGCGAGCTGGCATCCACGTGCCTGTGGCAATGGTTGGCGCTGTGCTGCCATCAGCCAATCTCACGATCAAAGCCGGGGAGCTGCGTGGAGTTGCCAGCAACGGCATGATCTGCTCGCTTTCGGAACTCGGTCTGGCCAGCGAATCCGACGGTATTGCGGTGCTGGATGAGCTCACTACCGCACTTCCCGCCCTCGGCCAGCCCGTTGCTCCAGTGCTCGGCCTTGATGACACCGTTATTGACCTTGCCATTACTGCAAACCGCCCTGATGGTCTGTCGATGGTGGGCATCGCCCGTGAGGTGGCTGCGCTGACCGGGGGAGATCTCTCTCTCCCTCAACTCGATTTGATTCCGCAGCACGAATCTCTGCAGACGACGGCCTCAAGCGCCGAAGCGATGGCAGCCGGAGGTCTCTACGGGATCAGCCTGATCGAAGCCGTTGACGGCAGCATCGGCTCACCGGAGTGGATACAGCGCCGCCTCACAAGAGCCGGGATCAATCAGGTGAATGCTGTGGTGGACATCACCAATGTGGTGATGCTCGAGCAAGGACAACCCCTGCACGCCTTTGATGCGGACGCGTTGGAACGCATCACCGGCCAGACGGTGGAGGCTGCCAGCTTCGGACTTCGTCAGGCCATGGAGGGGGAGACATTCACCGGACTGGACGAACGTGAACTGACTCTTGATGGACGGGCACAGGTGGTGACCTGTCATGACCATCCCATCGCTCTGGCCGGCGTGATGGGCAGCAAGGCCAGTGGTGTGGGTGCGGAAACGAACAGAATTTGGCTGGAATCCGCCATGTTCAGCCCTGTCTCAGTGCGAAACACGGCCCGCTCGGTTGGACTTCGCACCGATGCCAGCGCGCGGTTCGAAAAAGGCCTCCCGAAGGACATCACCCTGGCGTGTTCCGTTCGAGCCCTGGAACTGCTCAGCGAACAGTTCGCCTGTTCCCTGAAGGGTCGATGGGTCTGTGGTGCGCCTGAAGCCGATGTCGCACCGGTCCCCCTTCGTCGTCAGGCTCTGCATCGCCTGCTGGGACCACTGGTTGCTGAGAACACGGAAAAGTCCCTGCCGGATGCCGATATCGAACGCTGTCTGTCCGCTCTCGGATGCGAACTTTCCAGGACCCCCGAAGGGTGGTCTGTGGTGGCGCCTCCTGCCCGACGACTGGATCTCGCTCGAGAAATTGATCTGATCGAAGAAGTCGCCAGGCTTGTGGGTTTCGATCACTTCGGATCAACACTGCCCCATCCGATCGCCCCCGGCGCACTCACATCACAGCAGCAGGCGGAACGGCAGTTGCGTCGGTTGCTCTCAGCGGCCGGTCTTCAGGAGATCACAACCCTGTCTCTGGTGGGTGCGGATGCAAGCGATCAGCGCATTGCGATCAGCAATCCTCTTTTGGCTGAAACCAGCCATCTCCGCACCAATCTGTGGGAAGAACATCTCGCTGTCTGCCTCAGAAATCTCAAGGCATCACAGGAGGGGTGCTGGGTGTTCGAAATCGGTACCACCTACAGCGGGAGTCCAACCGAGGTCGTCGAGACCCGTCAGCTCTGCGGCGTGATGAGTGGTGAGCGACGGATGGAGCGCTGGATGAACAGCGGAAAACCAGTGCCGCTCGACTATTTCGCTGCTCGAGGACGCCTTGCTGAAGTGATGCAATCGCTGAAGCTTGAGCTGAGCGACCGACGCCTTGCTGACGATTCCAGGCTTCATCCGGGTCGGGCAGCAACACTCGTGCTCGAAGGACGGCCACTGGGGTGCTTTGGTCAGTTGCACCCCGAACTTGCAGCTCAGCAGGATCTGCCGGAAGCCACCTATCTCTTCGAATTGGATCTGCAGCGTCTCCTTGATGCCGCAACCCGATCCAATCGTTGGGCCCCGGCATTCAAGCCATTTGCAACAGTTCCAGCGAGTGAAAGAGATCTGGCCATTGTCGTGAACCGAGAGATCGCAGCCAGTGATCTTGCCCAGTGCATGCGCAAGGCCGGAAAACCTTTGCTTGAGGCTGTCACCCTGATCGATCGTTTTGAAGGTGAGCAGGTGGGTGAAGGAATGGCCAGCCAGGCCTTCCGCCTGCGCTATCGCGGTAAATCAGAAACGCTGAAGGAGGAGCAGGTGTCTCCGGTGCACGAAAAAATTCGCCAGGCACTGGTGAAACAGTTCTCTGCTGATCTCAGGAGCTGATCCGTCTCAGCAGAGCCAGATTCTCCAGATGCGTGGTCTGCGGGAAGAAATCAATCGGCTGCAGATGTTCAAGGGCATAACACCCTTGGGGATTTAAAAGCCTGTTGAGATCTCGCGCCTGCGTTGCAACATTGCAACTCAGATATGCAACCAGCTCGGGCGGGTTTTCAAGGATTGCATCCACCACGGAGGAATCCAATCCTCGGCGAGGAGGATCCACTACAAGTGCCGAGCATGCGTTCAGCTCTGCGCGCAAAAGCCTGGCTACATCTCCGGCGACGAAGGCTGTGCGTTCCGTCAATCCGTTTCGAGCCGCGTTCATGCGCGCCTGATCGATCGAATCGGGGTTGATCTCAATGCCAAAGACCTGCAGACCACGTTCGGCCAACGGAAGACTGATTGTTCCAATGCCGCAGTAAGCATCAATCACCCGGCCGGAGGGGTTTTGGCTTGATAACCAGTCGCTGATGCAGCGAACGATCCGCTCGGCCTGAAGCGTGTTGATCTGGAAAAAGGTTGTTGTTCCGAGCTGGAGCGTGAGATCGCAGAACCTTTCCCTGATCGAGTTCTCTCCACCCAGCAGCTGGGTTTTTGGACCAAGAACCAGATTGGTGCGTTGCGGCTGAAGGTTCAGCGTCACACCACGCACCTGCGGAAACCGTGAGACCCAGGTTTGCGCCATCTGCTCGAGCGCTGGCCAATAGGTCGAACTCACGATGGTGATCAGGATCTCTCCTGTGTGATGACCGATACGAAGACCGAGATGGCGCAGAGCATCACCGGAAGTGAGGTCATGGTCTGCAGGGAGAGCGCTGGCATCGATATCTTTTTTCAGCGGTGCGATCAAAGCGTCGAGACGCGGGTCGACAACAGGGCAGCGATTGAGGTTGACGACCCGATGTGAGCCACGACGGAAGTAGCCCATGCGGAGGGAACCGTTCTCGGCGCGACGGAGGGGGATCAGAGCCCTGTTGCGATATCCGAAGCCTTCGTCGGGAGCCATCACCGGCTTGACCGGATGGTTCACAGATCCAATACGCTGCATCGCCGCCGTCAGGACCCCCTGCTTCCAGACCAATTGCGACGGTTCATCGACGTGCTGAAGGGTGCAGCCCCCACAGTCGGTGGCCAGGATGCAAGGGGGCTTGCGTCGCGCCTGAGATTCCGTGCGGCGTTGCATCAGCCGACTCAACCAGCGGGACTTGCTTCGTTGCTGCAACTGGACCGACGCCGTTTCTCCAGGGAGCAATCCCGGAACCACAATCACCCAGTTGTTCCAGCGAGCCAGACCATTCCCATCACGATCAAGGTCGATCGCCTCGAGCTCCACCACCAATCCGGGTTTTGGCATGGCGGAATCTCCCGCGGTGCCATGGGTCTCAGGCATTGCAAAGGCGTAACACCAAGGTCTCCATCAGTCGGGTGACCCACCAAGCACCACTAAACTCCACTAAGCCTGTCCAGTTCCATGAGTGTTGTCCGGGATCTCATCCTTCAGGCCGATGAAGATCTGCGGTATCCCACCAGCGGTGAACTGCGCAGCATGGTGGATTACCTGGATCAAGGCGCCATGCGGGTCTCGATCGTCAAAGTTCTGACGGAGAACGAGAAAAAAATTGTCGACGAATCTGCAAAGCAGCTTTTCGGCCGCAAACCCGAATACGTGGCACCCGGCGGAAATGCCTATGGACAGAAACAACGCGCCCAGTGTCTGCGGGATTACAGCTGGTACCTGCGTCTGGTCACTTACGGCGTTCTGGCAGGCAGTACAGAGATGATTCAGGAGATTGGTCTTGTCGGGGCGCGTGAGATGTACAACAGCCTCGGCGTACCGATGCCAGGAATGGTCGAGGCGATGAAAACAATGAAAGACGCTTCCTTGGCTCTCCTTTCCGAGCAGCAAATCAAATTAGCCAGCCCTTACTTCGACTACCTGATCCAAGGGATGCAAACGTCAACCTGACCAGCAACACGTCTGTCGATGCTCGCCTCCCTGGTTGCTCAACGTGACCAGGTTTTTTTGTGGACCGCTCTAGACGCTTGTCGAGCAACGTCACAGTTCCGTTACTCGCGCATGAGACTCAGGACTAGACCCATAACAAGTCCCTGGTGAGATGCATGAGACATCTTGTCGACCCCTTTATGGCTCAGCCCCTGGGTCCGTCACGCCAGCGCGCCCTTGTCACCAGCGCATGCATCCAAGACTAGTCCTGAAATAAGACTTATTTACAGTCTCAGATTCGACTACTAAGACAAAGGTTTTGCCACCGACAGCCAGCGCTTTCAGCTGATCAAAAACCACTGAGCCCCATTCACCATTGCCGACACCAAACCGGCGAACCATCTCCTTGTCACGCACTTATCATCCGGGTCTCAATTACAGACCAGGAATAAATCTCATCTGCGACAAGAGAGGCATCCTTTCCGGCTCTGGTCGCACGGGATGCAGTCAAAAGTCTTGCGTATCTGTGTCATCAGCAGGTACGCAAGAGATAAAACATCAGTAAATACGCGCTTTTCTGCGAATCAAATAGGGCCCTGGACTGGACATGGACACTCCTTGACTCTCGCCGATGACCCCT
The DNA here is from genome assembly GCA_913050105.1 of uncultured Synechococcus sp. Classification (GTDB taxonomy): domain Bacteria; phylum Cyanobacteriota; class Cyanobacteriia; order PCC-6307; family Cyanobiaceae; genus Parasynechococcus. Next base: position 11,479 of record CAJWZN010000010.1, on the reverse strand, counting down.
TGAGTCAAATTTTTTCGACGCCGCAACCAAACGAGTGGTACTAGATGAGACAACAGCGGGCACAAACAAAATTGAACGAAAAACTGCTGTTAACAATCAGACGCCGTAGCCGCCTTAAAGCAAAATCACAAATCCCTAGAGTCTCATTCTGGTCTTGAAATAAGTCTCATATCAAGACCAGGGTGATTCGCAAGAGTCACCTCTGTCGATAGAGCTCGCGCAGCAGTTGATACGCCTCATTCAAGCGACGCATTGTTTCGGTGGACCCACCAGCGTCTGGGTGCGCCGCCAGAGCCTGTGTTTTGTAGGCCTCCCGTATTGAGCTCAGCGTTACCGACGCTCCCGCCTGGGTTGACAGCGCAAGCAGCTTCAAAGCACCGTGCACGGTCATTGTTGATTCGAGAGTTTCAAAGGACGTCACCTGCTTGCTGCGGCGGAAGCGATTGACAAAACGGCGCACCATTGTGGGCATCCGTTCAGCCAGTGCAGCGGTCGCGAAAGGATCCTCCAGCGCTCCTGCAATCGCCATGACGCGACCAAGCGAGGGTGATGCGGAAGACCATCCCTTACAGAGCTCCTCCATGGCAGCGTTGGCTGCTGACCAGGTGAATGAACGGCCGTCACTGGCATCAAGATTGGGCCAGAGATCGCGGGCGAGCCAGAGCATGGATGCCTCAACGACCGTCTCACCAGGCGATTGACCATACAGAGATCGCCAATGCTCCTCTGCAACCCTGCAAGCGTTCTCAAGATCCTGAATCGACACCTTCAGAAGAAGAGGGTCGTCAGAACCATCCTGGATACGTTTTGGCGAATGAAGCGTTTCGCGCAACTGTGAAGTGCGACGCCGAACAAATCCAGGCAGATCGATGCCACCGGAAGGCTCAGGCGCTGGCTCCATCAATGCTGGCTCCTGATCAGCGCTTGCCGTGCGAATCAGGACAAGGCTGCTTGCTTCAGGAACGTGGTCCAGAACCTGGTGGCCTTCGTCGACACTGACAGGACCATCGACGACAACGTCATCCGAACCTTCAAGCACACCCTCGAGCAGGATTTCGAGCACCTGGCCTCTGGAGCGAACCCCGTACTCGCCCTTCATCCGGTCGATGAAATCAACCAGTCGAGAAGGAAGTTTGAGACTGATCGCTTTCGGCTTGGAATCCTCGAGGGTCAAAGGGTCAAGCGTGCTGTCGGAAGACTATCGAGCCTGGAAGCATCGAGGAGGACTCAGTTGAAAAGGATGAGCTTCAGAAGCGATACGCATCCATGAGTGGGAGTATCGCTGGCAGTGGAGCTGGTCGCAATAGTTTCACTGCGACAGGTTTCTCTACAGCAGGTGGCTGAACGGGAAGCTTCAGCTGACGGTTCTTGCTGGTTGCGATTGAATCCTGAGTTCGCTGAAGGTCCAGTTGACGCTGATGAAGTAGAGCCAGTTGTCTGACAGGGACAACGCTCAACAGATGGCCGGGTGTGGCGTCGGCGGGGTAAACCAAGCTGACGCGTACAGGCTCGACGTTGCCGGAAAGGAGCTGTAAGTCGCTCAAAACAAGGCTTTCGCCGGAACGCAGGCCGACATGGACATCTTGGACCTGGTTAGCTGTTTCGATCCTGATGGAGCCACGAAATGCTGTGAACGCCTTTTTGCCGGAAACAACCGGATGGCTCATGACCAATTGATGATGTCCCTGCCCCGTCAGGTTGAGAGTGACATCGAACTTGACTCCATAGGTGCCAACGTTGTTCAGGGATGAGTCCACCATCCGTGAAGCCAGGGGATTCACCTGAATTTCACGCGTGCCAAAGGTGTGACGACGCGTGCTGGTCAAGGGCACGTGCAGGGAACCGAGGTTCAAGTCGTGACGAAGAGTGGCGGTGTACTGGTCTCCGAGGGCAACCCCTGCAACGCGGGAGAAAACTGTGCCGTTGTTGATCTGGTCAAGACGATTGAGATAAATGCGCCCGGGTGCAAGACGTCCTGCCGACAGGACGCCCAATAAATCCTGATTACTGCGTGGGTTCTCCGCGGCAACCACCGCGAGATGGAACCGCCCATCGCTGCGTCCACGCAACAGACCATTGGCGATCCCACGGGCTGGCAAAAGCGTGCTGACTACAACGGTTTTGCTCAACGGTGGAATCACCACACTCGCAGGAAGATCGCGATCAAGTTGATCGCGGAGCATCTGAACTGCAGTTGCATCTCCAGGACCGGTGTTCCAGGGACGTTTTCCTAGGGGTTTGACCCCCATGAGTTTGTTTGGAAGGTAGGGCGCTTCAAAACTGTTTTTGAGCGACCCTCGTTCGAATCGCAACGTCACAGGATCTGACCCAGGGTTGGAAGCGATCAACGCCAGCGTGAGCATGCCGCGATCACGACTTCCACCCAACTTCGTTGCATCAGAGGGGTAGTACTTGTGATGCATATGAACCGCGAATTCACCGTCGAAGGTGAATGCCGCATTGCTCAGTGGTCGTTTGGTTTCCGCCGCGATGGCAGATCCTGCCTCCGTGTCGACCAGGATTCCCGCGCCAGTAACGATTTCAGGCTGGTTGGAGTGAAGAACAGGAACATTGTTGAAATGTCCATCGAGCGGCCTGGCTTTCTGGCCAGCCATCAAGGCCACGTAGGCACCTGAACGCGGACTCGCAGCAGACTCGACAACCGCGCATGCGACACAGCATGAGACCAGGTGTAAGACGCGTCTGAGCTTCATGAGACTGACCGATCGAGGTCTCGGTCTGCGTGTGCGAGGAGTGAACTTCCAACGTTAAACGCGTCTTCAAATGGCGCCAAGGTCCTGGCATAGCCACAGCTTCAAATCAGATCGGTCAGGATTGGACTGTGTAGTCATCGTGGTCATGTTTCCTCCGTTCAGCTGTGACGTCTCCAGCGACCATGGTCAGCGTCGGCGCCATCATCAGGAGCGCAAGTTGGCAATGCTGAGCTTCTGGCGCGACGGATTGGAACGCCAGTTGGCGGCGGTCAATGCTTCCATTGACACTCTCAAGGGTCAGATGGAACGCGACTCAAAGAGCGAGAGCTGATGCCTCTCCAATGAGCTTTCCATCCGTTCAAGACCTCGCTTGAGTCGACGTTGAACGGTCATTGCCGAAACATTGAAGCGTCGTCCCGCAGCACGAAGACTTAACCCTTCCAGCACGGTTGCTTCCACAGCGAGTCGTTCTGGCACAGGAAGAGCTTTGAGTGATTTGCGGATTCTGTTGCGGGATTCACGCTGATCGAGGTCCATTCTTTGATCAACGAAATTGGTGTCAGCAACGGTGTCGATTTGCTGCCAGGTTGCCTTGTTTCGGTATTGAGCAAGAATCATTTGCTCTCGAGGATTCTGCGGACAGACTTCAAGTCGAGACAATCGCAACGCTTCTTCCTCCACTCGACGGGGAAGCCGAACCAGGGCCACACCATCCCTCAGGTAATGAAGGATTTCACCTCGGATATGCGGCCGGGCGTAGACCTCGAAGGGCACCTTCATCTGGGGTCGGTACGACCGCGACGCCTTGATCAAACCCAGCAGACCAACCTGACGCAGATCATCCTTGTCGTGCCCCGTTCGGCGGGAGTAGCGAACAGCAACTTCTCTGGCGAGATGCAGGTGTCGTTCCACCTGTTGATTGCTACGAAGCAGTGATGCATGGCTCATAAACCGTTGGACGGGGTGTGAACAATTGACCCCTACCTCCAGCGATGCACCTCTGATCAGTCCTTGGCATCGGTGGAACCACGGACATCTGCTGATGGAATCACCTCCTTCAGCAGAGCCTCAGGCCCATGCCGGTCGAGCCAGGATCGATCTGACCGCTCAGAGCACAGGAGATAGCCAGCGAAACCGAGCGCATTGACGCTGAACCCATGGCATTCATCACGGCTCCTGCTGACTAGGCCCATCCAGTGGTTACCAAAAAGGAGGTTGTAAGGCTTCCGTGGACTGGTATCGAGGCCTGGATGGCCGATGCCCTGGGCCTGACACAACTCCAGGTAACTGGAATGAAGAGCCTCAGCCGAATCGGTCTGGAATGAGACGGCATTCGTATGGATTTCCAGCAGGTCACCACGACCTGATTCTCCGGTCGAACCAAGTCTTGTTAGCCACCAGCCCTCGCGGGGGCAAAGTGATTCACCGGATTCACGGGGGAGCAGCTGAAGGTGGCGATGGGGCTGACTTGCACCAGCTGATGGACCACTGTTGAAGAACCAAAGCCCTTCACTGTCCTGTCGAACCGCATGCACCGCCTGCCAATCCAATGGAGTGAGCCAGCCGGTCTGTGGAGCCCATCGACGACTGATCAACAGCATGTGACCGATCTGAACGGGATATTTGTTCATGATCAGCACGTGGTTGAGTCCCACGGGCTCCAATTCGAGCCGCTGATCCCAGGGAAGAAATGGATTTGGCTTCGGTCCTGCAGGGCGCAGATGTTGGGGCGGAGAACCCATCAGATGGCGTAACTCGAAGGCTTGATCTCCAGGTCCAAGACATCGCTCCACCCTTGTGCTCAGGGGACATAAAGCCCCGCTGGTGACAGCCTCCTCGCTGCGCTGGATGGCCAGCTGGTGCAGTCGCACGACCCCCATGGTTCTGGCTCTTCGCCAACACGGTACGGATGGTTTTGATCCTCCCATGGGCCGTCTGATTCGCTAGAGCTAACTGCCGGTGCAGTGGATGAACGATGCACGACGACAACTGGAGCGGTACCGCCCTTGTGGTGGGCACTGGAGGTATCGGTCAGGCGATTCTGGAACGGCTTCAGCACCGCTTTCCCCACCTGACCCTCGTGACAGCAGGACGCCAGGGTGAACCCCGGCACCAGTTGCAACTCGATCTGGAATCCGATTCCGATCTTGAGCGTCTGGCGCCTGCTCTTCAACAAATCGGCCCACCACTCCGTCTGGTGTTCAATTGCAGTGGCCGGCTGCATGGTCCTGGCCTTCAACCTGAGAAACGGCTGACTCAGTTGACACGTGAATCGCTGATGGAGCAGTTCGCAATCAATGCTTTTGCTCCGGTGTTGCTGGCAAAGGCTGTTGAGCCTCTGCTCGAGCGCAATCGGCCCTTTCATTTCGCCAGCCTCAGTGCTCGTGTGGGGAGCATCACTGACAACCGAAGTGGAGGCTGGTACAGCTATCGCGCTGCCAAATCAGCTCAGAATCAGCTGTTGAAGACCCTCAGCATCGAGTGGAGTCGCCGCTGGCCAAACGCCACCGTGACCCTGCTGCATCCGGGCACAACAGACACCGCACTGTCGAAACCGTTTCAGAGTTTCGTTCCACCGGAGAAACTCTTTTCGCCCGAGCGAGCAGCTGATCAGCTGTTGACGGTTCTGAGTCGTCAGACACCAATGCAAAGCGGATCATTTCTGGCCTGGGATGGTCAGCTGATCGACTGGTAAGCATGTTGCTTGAGCTGCTCCAGGGTCACCACGGATAACGCTGTGTCTTCCGTGGCCTCCAAGCGCACCAGGGGAGCCATGCCGTCTTCAAAAGCCTGTTTCCAGCGTGGTGCGCAGATGCACCAGTGATCGCCTGGTTGCAGGCCTGGGAACTGAAATGCGGGTATTGCGGTTGAAAGGTCGTTTCCCTGGGCCTTGCTGTAACGCAGAAAGGCTTCGGTCATCACACAACAGATGCTGTGCTGGCCATGGTCATCGGCATCCGTCTCGCAAAACCCATCCCTGTGCCATCCGGTCATCGGATCGCATCCACAAACCACCAGAGGCTCTCCAAGAACATTGCGGTGTGTGGGATGTATGGGGCTCGAACTGGTCATTGAAAGGCCTGCTGAGACGAGGAGTCTGCCCAAGGACTGGCACATTTTGACCGCAGATGGTTGACGAACCCCTGGGGGAACGCGGTAAAGGTCGTTCAGTCATGTCCACTCGATGGATTGGGAGTTCACGGAAGACGCCGCATTTCTGGCGCTCTGCGATGCGTTTCGCGAGAGCGGCGAAAGCTCGGCGATTGAGTTCCTGGCCAATGGAGAGGGGGCCTTTCATTTCCAGGATTTGGCCCAGAACGCCGCTGGAGAAGGAATTGATCTGAGCGAATCCAACGCTCTGGACACGTTTCAGCAAGAGGTGATCGAAACGATGGAAAAGCTCTGCCAGAACTGAATTCGGCAGAGCAGGCGGAGATCAGCCGTAGAAGAAGGCGATCTCCTTGTCCTTCAGACCGTCCCAACCGGCGGCCTGCAGCCGCTGGTTGAGGGTCTTCTGGTCAAAATGCTTTGCTCCGGTCTTGACCACCCGATTGCGCATCGACTTGAGCACACCGCTTCGGGCACGCTGGCTTTCCAGGTCCATCACCTGGTTGTAGAGCTCAAGCATCTCCTGAGGGATGGGACTTCCATCCAGGTCAATCCCAGCCTTGATGGCGGCATCCACTCCGTCAGGTCCAGCAATAGCCATGGTGATGTGCTTTGGGGGCCTCAGGCTATGGGACGTACAGGGCCTGCTCAGGCGCTGAAGTATCTGGCTCGGGAGTGGAGGGCCACGAGTGCCGTGGTGCTCTGCTCGGGTTCCAGCTGGTCGCTGGCATCCATCGTCAGGCTGATTCGATCGGCTCCGAGCCACTCAAGCTGCTGACGCGAATCAGCCACATTTGGGCAAGCTGGATACCCGAAGGAATAACGGCTGCCGCGGTAACGCTGCGCCAGCACATCCCGCAGCGATATGCCATCGGGATCTGCAAAGCCGAGTTCCGATCTGATCCTTGCGTGGACCCACTCCGCCATGGCTTCCGCCATCTGAACAGCAAGACCATGGAAGTAGAGGTAGTCGCTGTAGCGATCGCCCTTGAACAGCTCCTGAGCCACCAAAGATGCCTTCTGGCCCATGGTCACCGCCTGCATCGGCAACACATCGGTGGGATGGCCGTTGGCATCAAGGTCGTTGTAGAAATCGGTGATGCAGTATCTGTTGCCTGAGCGCTGACGTGGCAGATCAAAGCTGCCAAGTTCACCGGAACCATCAACGTCGAACACCCGGAGCGTGTTTCCGTCTCGCCCGACGGGGAAGTAGCCGTAGACCGCCCGGGGAGTGAGCAATGACTCGTCGATACAACGTTGCATCCAATGCTGCAAAACGGGCTCGGCCTTATCGGCCAGCATGGCTTTGTAGTCGTCCCGGCTCTGCTCCTTGGTCTTGCGCAGCATCCACTGGCCTGCAAAAAGAGCATTGCGGTCGAGGTAGTGAAACACCTCCTCAATGTCGACGTCGGCTTCTGTGATCACGGCTGAACCCAGGAAGGGCGCCTTGGGCATCGCCTCAGCAGGGACGGTCTCGGAACGCTCCGTGGTCACCGGGGCCAGCTCAGGTGCTGGAGACTCCACAACCGGGGTCGAGTCCTCAACCGAGTCGTCGGATTGTTTGGGAGTCTCATCCAGACCAACTCCCTGAGGTGCATCCACAAGGAAACCCTCCTGATTGGTCCAGTTCTCCTTGCCCTTCGCGTCCATCAACGCATCCATGAAACGCAGGTCAGCAAAGGCATCACGTCCGTAGATCACTTTGCCGGCGTACACCTCCCGGCAATCCTTCTGGACGAAACGAGGCGTGAGGGCAGCACCACCGAGGATCACCGGTACGTCGATTCCCGCTTCGTTGAAGGCCTGAAGGTTGTCCTTCATGAAGGCGGTGGACTTCACCAGCAATCCGCTCATCGCGATGCAATCAGCCTTGTGCTCCTGCTGGGCCTCAACGATCGCATCACAGCTCTGCTTGATCCCGAGGTTGACCACCTCATAACCATTGTTGGTGAGGATGATGTCCACCAGATTTTTGCCGATGTCGTGCACATCGCCTTTGACGGTGGCAATCAGAAACTTGCCTTTACTCAGGCTTTCGCCCTCTTCTTTTTCCATGTGTGGCTCGAGATGAGCCACAGCCGACTTCATCGTTTCGGCGCTCTGCAACACAAACGGAAGCTGCATCTGACCACTGCCGAACAGCTCACCGACAACCTTCATGCCATCCAGCAGGAAGGTATTGATGATCTGCAGCGGTGGATAGGCCTGAAGCGCGTCATCGAGGGATGGTTCCAGACCGATGCGCTCCCCATCGATGATGTGCTGCTTGAGCCGCTCTTCGATGGGCAGATCCGCCAGGGAAGGACCTGAGGCGCGGGCTTCCTTGGTGCTGACTCCTTCGAAAAGCTTGGTGAGTTCGGTGAGGGGGTCATAAACACAGATGCCATCCTCAAAACGACGGTTGTCGTTGATGAGATCCCTGCAGACGGTCTGATGTTCCTCGCTGATTTTGATCAGAGGGAGAATCTTGGCGGGGCTGACGATGGCGGCATCCATGCCCGCTTCACAGCAGTCATGCAAGAACACTGAGTTGAGGTTGATCCGTGCAGCCGGCGACAGTCCGAAACTCACATTGCTGACACCGAGAACCACATGAACTCCTGGAAGGTTCTCCCGGATCATCCGGATCGAATCAACCGTGGCTCGCGCGTTGAGACGATCTTCCTCGATGCCCGTTGAGATGGGCAGCGCCAGAGGGTCATAAAAGATCTCATGGGCAGGGATGCCGAACTCGAGGGCATCGCGATAAGCCCGTTGGGCTATGGCGAACTTCTTCTCAGCTGATCGAGCCATCCCGTCTTCATCAATGGTGCCGACGACGACGGCAGCGCCATAACGACGAGCCAGCTCGAGCACCTTGAAGAATCGCTCCTCTCCATCCTCGTAGTTGGTCGAGTTGAGGATGCATTTGCCGCCGGCCACTTTCAGACCTGCCTCCATCTTCTGCCATTCGGTGGAGTCGAGCATCAGAGGCAGGTTGACGTTGGTGACCAGACGGCTCACCAGATCGTTCATATCCTTCTCTCCATCCCTACCGACGTAATCGACATTGACATCGAGAACATGGGCATTTTCCTTGACCTGACCACGCGCCACAGACACAAGACCATCCCAGTCCTCTTCCGCCAACAGCTCACGCACCTTGCGGCTGCCGCTTGCATTGAGCCGCTCTCCGATGATCAGGAAAGAGTTGTCCTGGTGGTAGGGAGTGACTCCGTAAATCGATGATGCAGCAGGTTCATAATTGAGGCTGGGACGGACGTCTTCAGAGGTGACGCTGTTCCAGCGCGCTGGCCGTTCAGCAGGCTTCAGTTCCCGTGACAGTTCCGCAAGGCTGCCGATGTGAGCCGGGGTGGTGCCACAGCAGCCACCGATCACCTGCACGCCGAGGTCCTCAACGAAGTGCATGAGCTGCATCTTCAGCTCAACCGGGGTCAGGCGGTAGTGGGCCACGCCACCGATGTTTTCCGGAAGGCCTGCATTTGGAATGCAGCTCACGGCAAATGGAGAGTGCTCAGAGAGATAGCGAATGTGCTCCTTCATCTGCTCAGGACCCGTCGCGCAGTTGAGTCCGAGAATGTCGATGGGAAAGGGCTCGAGTATCGAGACCACCGCTGCAATATCGGTACCGACGAGCATGGTGCCCGTGGTTTCCATGGTCACCGACACCATCAGGGCCCGTCGTTCACCCGTTGCTTCAAATGCCTCTTCAATACCCTGCAGTGCCGCTTTGATCTGCAGAACGTCCTGACAGGTCTCAACAATCAGGAGATCGACGTTGCCAGCGATCAGGCCTTCGGCCTGCTCCCGGAAGGAGGCTCGCATCGTGTCGAAATCGATGTGGCCGAGGGTGGGCAATTTGGTGGTGGGCCCCATGGACCCAGCCACAAAACGAGGTTTTTCAGGGGTGCTGAATTCATCGGCAACCTCACGAGCCAGCTCAGCCGCCTTCTTGTTCAGCTCAAAAGCCTGATCTTCGAGTCCGTACTCCACCAGCACGATCGATGCGGCACCGAACGTGTCTGTTTCGATGACATCGCAACCAACCTCGAGAAACTGGCGGTGCACCGCCTTGACCGATTCGGGGCTGGTGACCACCAGATTCTCGTTGCAGCCTTCCAGCTCAGCACCACCGAAATCATCGGCGTTGAGATCTAGATCCTGGAGGCTGGTGCCTGTGGCGCCATCGAAAACCAACACGGGCCGATCAGGTCCGTTGAGATGGTCCAGGAACCGGGAGGTGGTGAGTTTCCGGGTTGCTTGCGCCACCACCATCAGCTGCCTTTAGATCTTCCTCATGATCTTAGGAAAACAAACTTTTCAACCTCATCCGATCGGGATTCTCGTTACCCAGTGCTCGTAGGCCGGATCACGCCCTTCCGTGATCGCCACCAACTTGTTCTTGAGTGCATTCATCACAGGTCGGTCCGTGTTCAGCAGAGTCGACTCGATCTGACGAATGGGTGTCACCTTCGCTGCAGTGCCTGAGAGGAACACCTCATCGGCGATGAACAGTTCGGTCTTGTCCACAGCCCGTTCGATCACAGGAATGTTCATGGCCTTCGCCAGCTCGATCACGCTTGCCCGAGTAATGCCTTCAAGAATGTCCTGATCAACCCCAGGGGTGATCAGCTGACCGTCACGGACAAGAAACAGGTTCATGCCGCTGGCTTCACTGATTTTGCCGCGGCTGTTCAGCAGGAGGGCTTCATCAAAGCCGCTCTGAACCGCTTCTGTTTTGGCAAGGGAACTTGTGATGTAGGCGCCCGAGATCTTGCCGCGCAACGGCAGGGAACGGTCCTCCTGTCGGGTCCAGCTGCTGATTCGACAACTGACCCCCTCGGGTGAGAGGTAATCACCCAGTGGGAGCGCGTAGATCAGGAAGTCGGTCTCGATGTTGTGCAGACGCGGGGCGATGCCCAGATCACTGGTGTAAACGAATGGCCGCAGATAAATCGGCTGATCAGGCTTGTTGGCTTGCAACATGGCCGTGAGGGCCTTGAGAATCGTTTCCTCACTCAGATCGGTGAGCAGCAACCGTGCGCTTTGACTGAGACGTCGTGCATGGCGATCGGCACGAAACAGCAGCATCGACTGGCTGTCGTCGGGATCGGGAATCGCCCGCATTCCACCAAAGGCGCCAGTGCCGTAGTGCAGGGCGTGCGTGGCGATGGAGATCTTGGCCTCCTCAAAAGGGACGCACTGACCCTGAAACCATGCGTAGGGCAGGAACTGATGCATCGCAGAGAAGGCCCGATGGCTGAATCTTCTCACCATCGGTTCCCTCCCTCGGGAGAATGCATCCATGCACCGTCTTGCCAGTTGTCCGGGTCTTGACCCTCCGGAAGATGTCGTTCTGGTGGAGCAGCCCCCGGCCGAGGTGCTGTTCCTGACCAGTGCGTCAACCGATCTCAGCTGTCTGGATCAGGTCCTTCTGCAGCAACCGGAGTGGCAGGACAGGATCCGGGCCCTTGCACTGGATTGCCTGTCCCATCCGGCTCAGCTGGACCATTACCTGGCCACCACCGCCAACACAGCCCAGTTGGTGCTTGTGCGATTGCTCGGCAGCCGCGGGCACTGGAGTTATGGGCTTGAACAACTGCAGCGTTGGCAGTCCGAGCAGGTGGAGCGGCAGCTGGTGGTTCTGGCAGGCACCG
>CAJWZN010000009.1 GCA_913050105.1 uncultured Synechococcus sp. | reverse complement strand
TCACGGCCTCAGGCCTGACAACCAGGTATTCACCCTCAAGATCACTGATTGGCACGTTGACAAACCCGCCCTGACCAGCGGCGTTAACCAACCCCTGATACCACTCCTGAAACAACTCAAGGCGTGGGAAGAAAACCCGCTCAGACTGACCTCCCGCCAGGTGAAGATGCACGGCATAGCGGCGTGGGGTTCGAGGCATCAGCGCTCGCGATGGTGCTTTGACGTGCCACAAGGATGACGGATCACCGGAGGGGCTGCCCAAGTGAATGGCACCAAGCGCAATGCTCTAGGGGCATAGAGGGGGTGACGCGGCTGCCCGGAGCCGGTAAGCCCCAACATCAGCGGCCCAGGCGAATGCGGCAATCGATCGGCCCGCAACCTCAACTGTGGAAGCAACAGAGAACGAACGATTTGATAACGATCAAGGCGGCAACCACCATTGCCCCAGCCACACCAGAGATCCCAGTCCAGCGACTGGGCCCAGCGGCTGCACCATCGCAGCAGGACAGAATCTCCCCATCGACCTACAGGATCAGCACAGCGAATCAACGCTGCAGGCGAAGGGCTGATGCGAGCGAACAGGTTGATCACCGCCAGGGCGTCATACCCCCAGTGCTGAGCAAAACCAACAAGACGCCTCATTGTCGCGTCATCACGACGGCCATCGGCTCGTGATGGATTGAGCCCGACAAACAGGAGCGTCCGCTCACCGGTCCCCCACCGCCTGGTCAACCACCAGCGGTACTTCATATCCTCACTGAAGCGGGCTTCAGACCCCGAGATGAGCCCGACAGAGCTGCAGGATGCGCTGACTGGCCTGTCCATCTCCAAAGGGATTGACCGCTTTCGACATGGCTTCGTACGCATCTGGGTCATCCAGAAGCTTGGAAGCCTCCACAACAATGGACGATGGATCCGTTCCGACCAGACGAGCGGTTCCGGCATCAACAGCCTCTGGCCTCTCGGTGGTCCGACGAAGCACCAGAACTGGCTTACCCAGAGCGGGAGCCTCCTCCTGCAGACCCCCGGAGTCGGTCAACAGCAAGGTGCACCCTTTCATCGCGGCCACCAGGCGGTCGTAATCCAGGGGTTCCGTCAGCACCACGCGAGGATGGTCACCTAGCAAACTCTGCAGTGGCTCTCGCACTGTGGGATTGCGGTGCAGCGGAAGTAACAGGGACACATCGGCATGACGATCCAGCACCTGGCGCATGCCGGAGGCGATGTCCTGCAGTCGATCTCCCCAGTTCTCCCGCCGGTGCACGGTCGCCAGGATCACTCTCTGGTTCTGCCAGTCGATGCCATCGAAGTGAATCTCCGAGGAGTGTTCCGCCATCAGCAACAGTGCATCAATCACTGTGTTTCCGGTCACACTCACCTGCCCGACCACACCGGAAGCCTGGAGATTGGCCTGGGCCTTCGGCGTTGGAGCGAAGTGGAGACTGGAGATCTGAGACAACAGCCGCCGATTCGCTTCCTCAGGGAATGGATCCAGAAGGTTGTCAGTCCGCAGACCGGCCTCCACATGCCCAACCGGAATCTGTTCGTAAAACGCCGCTAAGCCAGCTGCGAAGGCCGTTGTCGTATCCCCCTGCACCAGCACAAGCTGCGGAGGGTAAAGCTGAAAGTCATCACGCAAACCCTGCAGAGCAGCACAGGTCACATGGGTGAGCGTCTGGCGTGGCGCCATCAGGTTGAGATCCTGATCGGCCTTTAAACCGAAAAGATCCATCACCTGAGCCACCATTTCGCGGTGCTGTCCCGTGAGCACCACCCGAGTGCTGAAGACATCACAGAGCTGGAATGCCCTGATCACCGGAGCAAGCTTGATTGCCTCCGGGCGTGTGCCCAGCACGATCGTGACCCGGGGCTGAACCACCAGTGCATTGTTCAGATGCTGAAACTTTAAGGGCGTTTGTCAGCAGAGACTTGCCAGGTAGGGCCTGGTGACGATCCTGTTGAAAGAACTGTGAGATCTCCGTGGCCCAGCCGGTGTTCCCTCCCAGCTTTCCGCCACGATCGAAATCTGGCAGCCAGCCAGCGAATCCCACCCGAAGCACCAATAACGCTTCAAACTCCGGTCCAACCCTCGAACAGATTGTCCGGTTGGCCCATGAGCAAGGGCATTCCGATATTCATCTAGGCGTCGGGGAATCGCCTCGCTACCGAGCGCGGGGTGAGATTCAGAAAACGGACTGGCCTGCCAGTGATCGAATCACCTTCGATCGCTGGTTACACGAGATTCTTTCGCCGCAGCAGATCGACACTTTTTTGAGAGAAAAGGAGTTTGACGGATCCCACGCGTTTCCCTTCGTGCGTGTCCGCATCAACCTGCTCGACTCGCTGCGGGGGCCAGCCATGGTGCTGCGGCTCATTCCACAAACAATCCTGACTCTGGAACAGCTCAATCTTCCCTCTGTGCTGACCGAACTGGCGGCGCGACCCAAGGGGCTCATCCTGATCACAGGACCGACTGGATCTGGGAAAAGCACAACTCTTGCCGCAATGATCGACTGGATCAATCGCAATGAAGCCCGGCACATACTCACCATTGAGGATCCGGTGGAATTCGTGCACGAAAGCCGTCGTTCCCTGATTCGCCACCGTGAGGTGGGGATGCATACGGTCAAATTTCACAACGCGCTCCGAGCCGCACTCCGGGAGGATCCTGATGTGATCCTGGTGGGAGAGATCCGTGATCAGGAAACACTCTCCACAGCGTTGGAAGCAGCCCAGACGGGCCACCTCGTCTTCGGCACCCTTCACACCAACTCTGCGGTGAAAACCGTGGAAAGGGTGCTGGGAATGTATCCCCCGGAACAGCAGGACAGCGTTCGTCGCTCTCTGGCTGAATCTCTGCTGGGAGTGATCGCTCAGGGGTTGATCAAAAGTTCCGATGGCCGACGAACTGCGTTCCACGACATCCTGATCAACACCGACGCCTGTAAGGACTACATCCAGCGGGGTGCTCTCGATGAGGTGGAGGAAATCATGGAACGGAGCGGTTTCGACGGAATGGTGACCACCAACCAGTCGCTTCAGAAGCTGGTGGAAGACGACCGTATCGATGCGGAGGAGGCGGTGGCGATGAGTCTCAAGCCGAATGAGCTGGCTCAGGCCCTTCGGGGACGCAGCTAATCAAGCACCTGAAAACACACGCACGAACAACACAACAGCCAGTCCGGTTGACAACCCGATCATGGCCAGTCGGCCGTTCCAGATTTCCGCCTGGGGTGTAAATCCTCGCTTCCAGGAATTGAGCTCATCAGCACCAACGATTTCAGGGGCGGTAGCAGAACCTCTTGCTGGCTCAGCCATGACGTTGTTGATAAAAGTGGGCTGGATGCTAGTTCGAATGTTCAAGGCACTGCTGTCTTGCTGCGACACAGCTCAGAACACAACAGTTGAACTGTTGTAAAGAGCTGCTGCATCCGTCAGCGGCCAGCGTGCGGCCACACCCATCTGAAGTGAGCTGCCTTTTGCGCCGGAATTCAGTCTTATCAGCGCGGCAGCGCCGATCATCGCGGCATTGTCCGTGCAGTATTCAAGTGGAGCGATCGACACCTGAATCCCGTTCTGACCAGCCCGCTTCTGCATCAATTCTCTCAAGCGTTTGTTGGCAGCAACGCCGCCCACCATCACCAGCTCGTGAATGTCGTGATCCAAAGCGCACCGCAAACTGCGATCGACCAGAACATCTGCCACCACTTGCTCGAAACTGGCAGCCAGATCTGCCAGAGGCAGATCAGAACCCTGGCATGACTCCGTCTCGGCCTGCACGGTGCGAAGCATGGCGGTCTTCAGGCCGCTGAAGGAAAAGTCATAGGGGTGAAAACCACCTCCCGGCAGAGAAATTCGACCCTTCGGCAAGGAATACCGCTTGCTGTTTCCGCTTTCGGCCGCCAGCTGAATGGCTGGGCCTCCTGGGTAGCCAAGCCCCAGCAGTCGCGCCACCTTGTCGAACGCTTCACCCGCCGCGTCATCGTGGCTGCGACCAAGCCGATCCATGCCTCCTTGCTCAGAGACACGGATCAGTTCGGTGTGTCCCCCGCTCACCAGCAGAACGAGGTACGGGGGCTTCGGCTGACGCTCCGCCAACTGCACCGAGGCCAGATGACCTTCCAGGTGATGCACCCCCAGAAATGAACGTCCATGCAGAGCTGCCAGGGTCCTCCCCGTGACCGAAGCCACCATCAACGCCCCCGCAAGACCAGGCGCGACCGTTGCGGCCACGGCATCAACCCCATCAAGAGACTCTCCTGCTTCTTTGAGCACCTCTTCAATCAACACCGGTAAAGCTTCGACGTGGCGACGGGAGGCAATCTCAGGAACAACACCTCCCCAGCGCGCATGCTCTGCAACCTGAGAAGCGATTCGAGATGCAACAACAACAAAACGACCGTCTTTCAGTCGGCGCACGAAAGCTGCAGCCGACTCGTCACAACTTGTTTCGAGGGCAAGGACCGATGTCATCGCGGTCGTGGGCGTCCCCTACTGTCCAGATGTGACATCTTGCCCTCTCAAGGGCAACAACCAACAGGAATTGTTCCGATGCGTCGTCTCTTCGCAATCCTGCTTTCGGCCCTTTTGGTGTTCGGCTTCGCTCCCGTCGTCAAAGCTGACGTTGCTGGCCTCACCCCTTGCTCCGAAAGTGAACGCTTTCAGCAGCGCGCTGCAGCAGCCTCAACCCCTCAGGCCAAAGCTCGCTTCGAGATGTATGGCAAAGCCTCCTGCGGCGCAGATGGCCTGCCTCACCTTGTCGTTGACGGACGCTGGAGCCATGCCGGCGACTTCGTGATCCCTGGAATCATGTTCCTTTACATCGCCGGATGCATCGGCTGGGCGGGCCGCGAATATCTGATGGCAACCCGTGGCAAGGATGCGGCGATGCAGGAAATTCAGATCGACACGGGTCTCGCAATCAAGTGCTTTATGAAGGCATCAACATGGCCCGTGGCAGCTTTTGGTGAGCTGCGAAATGGAACATTGGTTGTTTCCGACAACGAAGTAACGATTTCACCGCGATAAGTTCTTCGTTAAACGTCTACAGGCCTTATCAAAACCATGAAAAAGTTTCTTTCAACAGCTCCAGTTGTTGCCGCTCTGTTTTTCACAATGACGGCAGGGATTCTAATCGAATGGAATCGTTTCTTCCCCGATCTTCTTTTCCATCCATTGTGATCGAAAAATTGATTCAAACTTTTGAACAAGCCTCCTCAATCTGAGGGGGTTTTTTATTAACCAATGATCAATGGAGACCCATTAATCGTTCCAACCGAAGCAACGCTTCATCGAGATCATCGTTGACCACAACGGCGTCAAATTCATCCTTGGCTTTGAGTTCCTCCTGAGCTCGGGCCAATCGCCTCAGGATCGCTTCCTCCGAATCAGTTCCTCGGCCACGGATCCGACGCTCCAACTCCAAGAAGCTTGGAGGAGCAAGAAAAATCTGGACTGCATCCGTAAAGCTGGAGCGCACTTGCCGCGCTCCTTCCAGCTCGATCTCAAGCAGGACGGGTCGACCAGATGAGAGCTTTGCTTCCACTGGGTCACGCGGAGTGCCATAACAGTTGCCAGCGAACTCGGCCCACTCCAGCAACCCTCCATCCGCAACCAAGGCCTCGAACCGCTCGCGGCTTTGGAAGAAATAGCTGACACCCTCCTGCTCACCATCGCGCGGGGAACGCGTTGTGGCTGAGACCGAAAGCCAGATTCTGGGATTCCTCTCAAGCAAACGTTTGACCAGGGTCCCCTTTCCAACGCCACTGGGACCGGTGATCACGGTGAGCTGGCCCTGCCCCTCAACCATCGGTACCGTTGCATGGCCCAGCAGAGTAGGCAGTCCTCTTCAACCTCGGGTGAGCACCAAGCCAAAGCTGCAGCCAATGGATCTCACCTCTCTGAGAGCGGTGCTGAATGATCTGCGGCCGCAAGTGCTGCCCAGCCGCTTCGAGAAAGCCCAGCAGCCAGACGGGGCAACGCTGCAGCTGGGATTCCGCAGTCTTCGAGGAATGATTTGGCTGGAACTGAGCTGGCAAGCGGAAGCAGCCCGCATGGTTCAGGTTTCTGCACCCCCTCGCCATGGCGCGGGAAGCACACTGGCGCAGCAGATTCAGCACAGCCTGCGCCAAATGGCCTTGGTTGGGCTGGTGCAACTGGGCTTCGAACGCGTGGTCGAGTTCCAGTTGGCGCCGCGTCCCGGTGATGGCGTCTCCAGGGTGATCGTGCTGGAGCTGATGGGTCGACACAGCAATCTGCTGCTGCTTGATCAGGAGCGACGTGTGATTGCAATGGGACGCCAGGTCCGCGATCACCAATCAAGGGTTCGCCCAATCAGCACCGGTGATTTTTATGGTCCACCACCAGCCCTGCAGGGTCACCCTCCCAGCAGCGATGAAAGCTTCGAACGCTGGCGCGACCGTCTCAGTCTTCTGCCTCTCCCACTTAAGAAGGCCCTTCAGCAGACCTATCAAGGCATCAGCCCACCTCTGGCTCGCCATCTCGCAGGC
Organism: uncultured Synechococcus sp.; assembly: GCA_913050105.1. GTDB lineage: Bacteria > Cyanobacteriota > Cyanobacteriia > PCC-6307 > Cyanobiaceae > Parasynechococcus. Next base: position 15,622 of record CAJWZN010000009.1, on the reverse strand, counting down.
CAGGAGTCAACGACTCCGGTTGACGAACTCAGCTCATCCGCGTGGCGGACATTGCATCTGAGCTGGACACAGTGGCTCGACAGCCTCGACGCACCGCAGCACCGACTGGTTGAAGACGGCGATGGCGGCTACACCATTGGCGTTGTGCATCCCACCGACCCCAAAGCGAAAGAGCCGTCAACCTCCAACGGTCTGGCATTGGATCTGGGACATTGGTACCGTGAAAGGCTGGACAAGCGCGATCTGGATCGGACCTGCCAGGAGCTGATTCAGCGCCTGCAGCGATGGAGGGAGAAAGAGGACACGGCATTGAACGATCAACGCAATCGTCTGGCCGCCTGTGATGACAGCCATAGCCTCCAGCAAAAGGCAGACTCCCTGCTCTGCCTTCGCAGTCCAAGCCGTGAGGAGGTGGATCAGGCTCAGAAGCTGTACCGAAAAGCAAGGAAGCTGCGCCGTTCCGTTGCTGTTCTGGAGGAACGGATTGCCCATCACACGGCACGACTGGAATTGATCTCAGGCAGCGAGGCCTTTATTGAAGATCTGCAGGCTGCCGAATGGCAGGACAAGCCCAGTCGAGTCGAGGCTCTGACGGCTCTGAAACGCGAACTGGAGGATCTGCTCAACCCGGTTGGCAGGAAAGGCCAGCGCCGAAAGCAATCGCAAACTCCCCAGCCCCTGGAAGTGCAAAGTCCGGCAGGGTTATTGATTCAAGTGGGCCGAAATCATCGCCAAAACGAATGGATCAGCCTGCGGCAAGCCCGGAGTGGAGATCTCTGGTTCCATGCACAGGAGTGTCCCGGCAGCCACGTGGTGCTGAAGAGCTCAGCGGGCCTGGCGGATGAGGACGACCTGCAATTGGCCTGTGACCTTGCGGCGTACTTCAGTCGCGCCCGCGGAAATGTACGTGTTGCTGTTGTGGTTGTGGCGATCGAGCAGCTCCAGCGCATCGCCGGTGCTGTCCCTGGCACGGTGCGTCACAGCGGCGGAGACGTGCGCTGGGGTGATCCCCAGAACGGAGAAGCACAACTGCGGCGCAGCAAGACCCCTACCCTTACAAAAACCGGCGACAGATCCAACGCCCTGATCCCTGGTCCATCCAGTGCCTGACAGCTCCGACGGCCCCGTCCTGAATCCACCGCCTCCAATCCGGATTCCGCGGAAAGCAGGCGATAGCGAGCTTCCTAATGAGGTGGAGATGCCTTTGGTGGATCACCTCGAGGAACTGCGTCAGCGCGTGTTGCGCAGCCTGCTGGCTGTCGTCATTGCAGCGGCAGCCTGTCTTGTGGTGGTGAAACCCCTGGTGAAATTGCTCGAGGCACCAGCCAATGGGATCCATTTCCTGCAGCTGGCCCCTGGAGAATTTCTGTTTGTGTCGTTCAAGGTGGCTGGTTACGGGGGGCTCACCCTGGCGCTGCCTTATGTGCTGTTTCAGGTACTGGCCTTTGTTCTTCCTGGCCTGACGCTTCGAGAGCGGCGTCTGATCGCTCCGGCAGTCGCTGGATCAGCCGTTCTGTTTCTTGCCGGACTCGCCTTCGCCTGGTGGGCACTGGTGCCTGCGGCCTTGCGATTTCTGGTGACCTATGGGGCTGACGTTGTGGAGCCGCTTTGGTCCATTGAGCGTTACCTCGACTTTGTTTTGTTGTTGATGCTGGCCACCGGCCTTGCCTTCCAGCTCCCTGTTCTCCAGCTGCTGCTGGGAGTTCTTGGTTTGGTGCGCTGGCGCACCATGCTTGGGGCCTGGCGCTGGGTGGTGCTGAGTGCTGCTTTGGCAGGCGCAGTGCTGACACCCTCCACGGATCCAATCACGATGCTGCTTCTGGCAGGAGCGATCACAGCTCTTTTCATGGTGGGAGTCGGTCTTGTGGCTCTGACCGAAACGGTGCTCAGACCAGAAACTCCTTGAGCAGACTCTCAGCCTGTGGGCCTTTGGCCTCAAGCTGCAAACTCAGTGCCTTGCCGAGTCGAGGCTTGTCACGCGTTTGAGCAAGCCATTCACGAACGTCGCCGGCCAAACCAAGCCGATTCACGACATCAAGAACTTCGGCCACGTGCTCTCTGTAAGCCGATTCGTCCATCGGAAACGACTGTTGTTCGAGAAAAGCCCACATCACCTGCAGGTACAACCGACGGCGACGCACCACAAGCTGAAGGTCGTAGGTCGCCCGCCATCGCTGTCGTAGACAGCTGATCAGCTCCTCCACACCGAGGGGCTTGGGCGCTGATTCAGCAGTCGGTTGAAGCACTTTCAGGAGGGATAGGAAGGATTGTGAAAAACCAGTCGTAGCAAAGCCTGGCAGCCGTCTGAGCATCCATAATGGCTATCGCAACGTGCCGAATGACCGTCTGCTATGACCCAACTCTCCTCGAGCGATGTGCCCGGAATGGGTCGTCGGCAGTTCATGAATCTGCTGACTTTCGGTTCGGTCACTGGTGTTGCCCTCGGAGCTCTCTATCCGGTGGTGAACTACTTCATCCCCCCGAAAGCTGCGGGGTCCGGTGGTGGAACGAGCGCGAAGGATGAACTCGGTAACGACATAACGGCCAGCGGCTGGCTCTCCAGTCATCCGGATGGTGACCGCAGCCTCGTGCAGGGCCTCAAGGGTGATCCCACATATCTCATCGTCGAAGGCACCGATGCCATTGGCAGCTACGGCATCAATGCCATCTGCACCCACCTCGGATGCGTTGTGCCCTGGAACAGCGGCGCCAATAAATTCATGTGCCCATGCCACGGCAGCCAGTACGACGCCACAGGAATGGTTGTGCGTGGCCCGGCCCCTCTCTCCCTGGCTCTGGCGAACGTCAGCGTTGAAAACGACAACGTGTTTATGAGCCAGTGGACCGAAACCGACTTCCGAACCGGCGACAAGCCCTGGTGGGCCTGATTCCGCTTCTCCCCATTTCCACCACCTTCCCCACCGTTCCATGCGTCGCCACCTTTCCCTGCTGTTCGGATCGCTGATCCTGGGTCTCACCCTTCTGGTTTCTCCCAACGCCAGCTGGGCCTATCCCTTCTGGGCTCAGCAGAACTACGAAAGCCCTCGGGAAGCAACTGGCAAGATCGTTTGCGCCAACTGCCATCTGGCCCAGAAGCTGACGCAGGCCGAAGTGCCACAGTCCGTTCTTCCGGACAGCGTTTTCAAAGCATCCGTCAAAATCCCCTACGAGGATGGTCTTCAGGAGATCGGAGCCGACGGAAGCGATGTGGGAATGCAGGTTGGAGCTGTCATCCAGCTACCCGATGGCTTCACCCTGGCTCCGCAGGATCGCTGGACTGATGAGATCAAAGAAGAAACAGAAGGTGTTTACTTCTCCCAGTACAGCGACGAGAAATCAAACATCCTCTTGGTTGGACCCATTCCCGGTGACCAACATCAGGAGATTGTTTTCCCGGTTCTCTCTCCAAATCCGGCCACGGACAGCAACATTCACTTCGGCAAATATCAGGTTCATGTTGGTGGAAACCGTGGCCGAGGCCAGGTCTACCCAACCGGTGAAAAGAGCAACAACACCACCTACACAGCTCCCGCCTCAGGATCTGTGACCTCCATTGAACCCGGTGAGAACGGTGCGACCCTCGTCACCATCACAACATCTGATGGCGAAAGCGTTACTGAAACTATCCCTGTTGGCCCTGCACTGCAATTGAGTGTCGGTGATGCGGTTGAAGCCGGTGCAGTGATCACGAATGATCCAAATGTGGGTGGTTTCGGTCAGGTGGATGCTGAGATTGTTCTCCAGGACCCTGTGCGGATCTACGGATTGCTGGCCTTCTTCGCGGCCGTGGCTTTGGCTCAGATCATGTTGGTGCTCAAGAAGAGGCAGATTGAGAAGGTTCAGGCTGCAGAGGGCGTTTGATCGGGATGTTCTCCTCCCCCGGGCCCGAGCTGTTCCAGTTCGGGCCCCTCACATTGCGTTGGTATGGCCTGCTCATCGCTTCTGCAGTGCTGATTGGGCTCAATCTCTCCACCCGGCTTGCTCAGAAACGCAGGCTTGAAAACGGCCTGATCAGTGACCTGCTGCCTTTGCTGGTGCTGTTCTCAGTGATCGGAGCCAGGACTTACTACGTGCTGTTCGAGTGGCGTAGCTATGCCGACCGGCCATTGAAAGCTCTTGCGATTTGGGAAGGAGGCATAGCCATTCATGGCGCGTTGATCGCCGGAATGATCACCGTGATCCTGTTCTGCCGTTGGCGCCGTCAACCGTTCTGGGATGTGCTGGACGTTTTGGTCCCATCCGTTGCCCTCGGACAAGCCATTGGCCGATGGGGCAATTTCTTTAATTCAGAAGCCTTCGGTGTACCGACTGATCTTCCCTGGAAATTGTTTATTCCCTATGGAGGTCGTCCACTGATCTATGCAGACGCGGAATACTTCCACCCAACATTTCTCTACGAATCAATCTGGAATCTCGCGCTGTTTACGCTCTTGATCACCCTGTTTCGTCGTGGACAATCAGGAAACATTCAACTTCCTGCAGGTGCACTGAGCTGCCTTTATCTGGTGGGTTACAGCCTCGGGCGGGTGTGGATAGAAGGACTGCGCATCGATCCGCTGTGCCTCGGTGCACTACCACCAGCCTGTTCAGGCGGACTGCGCATTGCTCAAGTGATGAGCGCTGCTCTCGCCGTTATCGGTGGCTTTGGTTTGTGGTGGCTATATGGAAGGAAGAGATCCCTGCCAGACGCTGCAGGCTCCCAGCGTTGAACCATCCCATCAGTTTCGTCGGTGCCGGTCCAGGGGCTCCCGACCTACTCACCCTCAGAGCTGCAGAGCGAATTCGCCAGGCTGATGTATTGATCTGGACTGATTCGCTGGTGTGCCCGGACATTGCTGCACTGGCGAAAGATGACTGTCTTCAGATCCGCACCAGTCGGCTGACTCTGGAGGACGTGGTGCCGCAGCTGATCCAGCATCACAAAGCTGGTCGTCTTGTGGTGCGCCTGCATGACGGGGATACAGCGCTTTACAGCGCCATCAACGAACAGATCTGTGCACTGACCGATGAAGACATCCCTGTGGAAGTTGTGCCTGGAATCAGTGCTTACCAGGCAGCCGCTGCTGGCTTAAGCAGTGAACTGACGATTCCAGGTCTGGTGCAGACGATTGTTCTCAGTCGAACTGGAGGACGAACAGGGGTCCCTGAACGTGAACAACTGCATCACCTGGCTGCATTGAAAGCGAGTCTTTGCCTTTATCTGAGCGCCCGACATGTGGAGGAGGTTGAGGCAACACTGCTGGAGCATTACCCCGCCGAAACCCCTGTGGCAGTGGGACATCGGGTGAGCTGGCCCGACCAATTGCTGGAGGTTGTGCCTTTGAGGGAGATGGCCGCGTTCACCGAGCGCCATGCACTGATCCGAACAACGCTTTATGTGATCAGTCCTGCACTGAGCAAAGACTCAAGACGCTCTCGCTTGTACTCACCAGATCACGACCACCTATTCAGACCAAGACGCTGATGGTGGTGGTTTAAGATCAATTTGTGCGGGCGATTAGCACAGTGGTAGCGCACTTCCTTCACACGGAAGGGGTCACTGGTTCGAATCCAGTATCGCCCATTTATTTCATCGGAAGATCACTCTGGGAACCCTTTCTGTAGGGGTGTCATTCATCTTTGGTTGACCTAATTTCCGAGTCAACAGGAAACTTCCGGTGTCCATGGGCAATCCCCGATTAACGGACCAAGGATCCGCAGATACAGGAATCGAAGCCGTTGGCACGACTCTGCGTGAACGCCGGGAGGAGTTAAACCTCAGTCGAACCGAGCTGGCGAAACGCCTGCACATGGGGGAAGAGCAACTCCAGGCGCTGGAGGAGGGCGAGTTGAGCCGACTGAATGAGCCGGTGTTCATCAAGGCAATGGTGCGGAGAGTGGCCAGTCACCTCGAACTCGATGCAGACCATCTGGTGGGGCAGCTGTCCCTTCTCTCCAACCCATCCCAAAGACTTTTCTATCAGCAATCGGCGGGTCGTCAGCCAAGTGATGCATCGGGATCACTGCTCGTCAAAGCATTGATCGTCCTCCTCGCGTTGCTCGGCGGTACTGCGATCTGGATCGTCCTGCAGCCCAGGTTTCAAGACACTCCATCAACAGCGGAGACCATCACATCTCCGTCAGTGGTCAAGCTGCCTGTTGCGGCAAAGGTTTCCGTGTCTCACCGCGCCAAACTGATTCTCGAGAGCAGTGAACCGAGCTGGATTGCACTACGCCGCAACGGAACTGTTTTTTTCGAAGGCAATCTGAGCGCACCGATGGAAGTGCAGGATCCCTCAGCAGTTGAGGTTTATGCCGGTCGGCCTGATCAAGTGATGGTGAGAAGCGGCGACAAACCGCCCGAATCACTCGGCGGGATTAGCGATATGCGCTGGTACAGCCTCAATCCTGAACGCTGACATTCAGACTGACCCCCGATGCCGTTCGGACCACGTCAGCGCAGTTCTCCAGACTCCACCGTTCCAGGCTGAGATTCTGATTCCGGCGCTCCGGCACCAGTTCAAGTTGGAGCTCACCGGGTGTCGCCATCACCCGTAAAGACTCAACCACCGGCTCCGGGCGTCGATCCATTGCCGCGGCCAACCTCAGTAGAAGTGCCATCTCGGCAACCAATCGGCGGTTGTCGCGGGTTGCGAGCACCTGCCAGGAGTCGTGACGTTTTTTGGGAAGGCTGCGCCGGTGATATCGGGCTATGGCGGCCACCATCAGGTGTTCGGACTCGGAATAACCCAGAAGTTCGCCATGGCGGATGAGATACCACGTGTGCTTGTGATAAGCACTGAGATTGATGTGCTGACCGCAGGTGTGGAGCATGGCGGCAGCCCAGAGGAGTTCACGTCCATGGCCATCGTCCTGATGCAAGACGCCCCGGGTGTTGTCGTAAAGAGTGAGGGCATGCGCAGCGACCCGCTCAGTCCGACGCTGGTTCACCGCGAAACGCTTCGCCTGGTGAATCACGGTGCGCTGGCGGATGCTGCTTTGGAAGCTGAAGCGATCCTCCAGAAGACCGTGCCGCAGCATCCAGTCGACAATCAGGCCCTCCCGCAGCGCTCGCTCACTGAGCACCAGCTCATCAACTCCCAACATCTGCATGGTGGTTTGCAGGATGAGCGATCCCGGCACAATGATTTCTGCTCTGCGATCGTTGATTGACGGAAGAGCACGTCGTTGCTCCGGTCTCATTGCCACCAGTTGATCCACCACACGATCGAGCCGCTGGCGTGAAACCCGATAGCCATGCAGCTTCAGGGGTGGGCGATCGTCCTCGCTGGAGGCCAGCGCGCCGATCGCCAAGGCCGTACCGCTGGTGGCAACCAGGACCGGCCTTTCCCCGGGCTTGACCCGCCGGCGAACCTTGTCGACAGCGGGCTCAAGCGAACCCTGGATGAACGTCTGAAGAAAGGCACGGCGCTGAGGAGGGATGGGATCAACCTTGATGAAATCCCGTTGCAGACGCACCGCTCCAACCCGCGTACTGGTGAGTGCGCGGGCCTCACGACCATCGGCCAGGATCAGCTCCGTGGAGCCACCCCCGATGTCGAGCACCAGATGGGGCCGCTCACCGAATGGCATCCCAGAGAGAACGCCCAGGTAGATCAGGCGCGCCTCCTCAGGCCCACTGATCAGATCAACATCAATCCCAAGCTCATCCTTGATGATCTGGAGAAAGTCACGACCATTGGGAGCTTCGCGGACCGCGCTGGTGGCTGCAGTCACAACCTCCTCAACAGCGTGGCTGGAAGCCAGATCGCGGAACCGGCGCAGAGCCTCCAAACCCCGTTGCATCGCAGCGTCCGTAAGCGCGCCCGTCTCGGGGTCGCGCTCTCCCAGACGGGTGGTCGATTTCTCCGCCTGCTCAATGTTGAACGTTCCCAAACTCGTATCGACTGCAGCGACTAGGAGGTGTGTGGAATTCGTGCCTATGTCGATCGCCGCCAATTTGCGAATCCTGCTTCCCGCGTCCCTGTTCAGGGCCTCCGACTGCAATTCAGGAACAGAGATGACGTCCACCATCGTCCGATCGGTTCCCAGTGGGTCCACTCTGCCATTGGTATCTGATGGCTTCAGGCGCTGACTAGGGTTCTGCAAACTTCCATGCGCCGTGACCCGCTTGCATCAACGCCTCGGACCGTGGCTTGAACTGCTGCGCTGGAACAAACCGACCGGCCGACTGATTCTGCTGATTCCAGCTGGTTGGGCTCTTTGGCTCACGCCGAAGGCACCACCATCCCCGGTGCTGCTGGCCCAGATCGTGTTGGGTGGATTAGCCGTGAGCGGGGCTGGCTGCATCGCCAACGACCTCTGGGACCGTCGCTTTGACGGACGGGTCGAACGCACCAGCCAGCGCCCTCTGGCTCGCGGAGCCATCAACGTTCGCTCCGCTGTGGTGATGCTGCTGGTAATGCTGGGGCTCAGCCTTGGTGTTGTTCTCAGCCTCGACCCGAACAGTCGACAGCTCTGCCTCGGATTGGCCGTCGCAGCATTGCCTCCAATCCTGCTTTACCCCTCCGCCAAGCGTTGGTTCGGCTACCCCCAGGCAATTCTCGCGATCTGCTGGGGATTTGCCGTTCTGATTCCATGGGCCGCTGCAACGGGCAGCCTTTCAGCCAATCCAGGCCTCATTGGCTGCTGGCTCGCAACCCTGTTCTGGACCTTCGGTTTCGACACCGTGTACGCGATGGCGGATCGGCGTGACGACGCCCTGATCGGATTGCGAAGCAGCGCCCTCACTCTTGGTCAAAAGGTCCAGAGCTGCGTGCGGGTCTGTTATGGGCTCACGGCGGCTGCTCTGGCACTTGCTGCCGCAACGGTCCAAGTTCACCCTGTCTTCTGGCCGATCTGGCTGGTGACCACCGCGTTAATGCAGCGCAGCTGCCGTCCGCTGAACTCTGGGGAGGCAGACATCAAAAGCTTCGGCCTGCACTTTCAACAGCAGGTACGACTGGGCAGCCTGCTGCTGGTTGGATTGATTCTCAGCCGCAGCCTGGTGGGATGAAGCCGCTTGTTCGTCCTGCAGCCCCCCTTGTCAGGGGGGACTCCGTTGCAACCGTTGCCCCAAGTTCGTTTTTAAAAACTGATCAGCAACTCCTCGAGGGTCTGTCAGTGCTGCGCGACTGGGGATTGAACCCCCTTGATCAACACGTCGCCGGCAGAACCTGGGGTTACCTCGCTGGTCGGGACACGGAACGGCACGCCGACCTCGAACAACAAGCACCGCTGTTGGCCTGTGCACGGGGTGGCTGGGGAGCAGCCCGACTCCTTGAACAGCCAATGGCCTGGTCTGAGGGCTGGCTCCTCGGCTTTTCCGATATCACCGCCCTGCTCTGGGCGCGCCTGGCTGCTGGATACGACGGCAACGTGCATGGCCCCCTATTGACAACGCTGGCGTCTGAACCGAACTGGAGTCGTGAACGATTGCGCCGTCTGCTGTTCGGAGAACCCCTGCCGGACCTGAACGGTCATGCCGGAGGGGGAGCGCAGTCCAGCGGCCCCCTTCTGGTCGCCAACCTCACCGTGGCCAGCCATCTGCTGGGGTCCAGCTGGATGCCGAACCTCAGTGGAGCGATTCTGATTTTCGAAGATGTTGGGGAAGATCCTTACCGGATCGATCGCATGCTTACCCACTGGCGTTTGTGCGGGGCTCTGCAGAAACTCGCTGGCATCGGCTTCGGGCGCTTTTCAGGCTGTGATGGCGATGGGTCCTGCACCGGAGGGTTCTCGCTGGAAGAGGTGCTTATGGAACGCACCGCGGACCTCGGCATACCGAGGGTTTTCGACCTGCCGGTGGGCCATGTGCAAGGCAATGCCTCACTGCCTCTGGGGAGATTGGCCTCTCTTGATGGGGATCGAGGCCAGCTCAGGCTGCTGCTCTGAGCGCAAGCACCGCCTCCGCCACGGTGAGATCAAATGGCGTGGTGACTTTGATGTTGGCCGGGCCTGCATCCAACACCTGCACCGGCCAACCGAGACGTTCGAAAAGCGACGCATCATCGGTGACAGACCATTGCAGAGACGTCGCCTCTGCATGGCCACGTCGCAGCTGATCAACCTGAAACCCCTGGGGCGTCTGCGCAGCCCATAGCTCGGATCGAAGCGGAGTCTCTTTGATCAGACCCTCGTCATCGACCTTCTTGATCGTGTCGGTCACGGGTGTTGCGGCGATCAAGGCAGTCCCACTTGCCACGACCTCAGCACAGCGATCAAACAGGCAGGGTTCAGCCAGACAGCGAGCGCCGTCATGGATCAGCACATGCTCGGCCTCAGCCGGCAGACCAGCCAATCCCCGCAGAACAGACTCCTGGCGCGTGCTTCCACCCTGAATCCACACCACCGGCTTACTGGCGCCCTCAACCAGGTCCATGATCAACGCGCGGTCGGTTGCCTGACCTACAACACCGATCCAGCTGATCCGCTGCGCAGCAAGAGCGGCATCCAGTGTCCAGGCGATCACTGAGCGTCCAGCAAGGGGGAGAAGCAGCTTGTTGCGATCCGCACCCATGCGGCGACCACTTCCTGCAGCTGCGATCAACAGATGCACAAGCGACTCCTGCCACAGGCAGGCTGAAACGGTATCCATACAATCAGCTCGCACAACGTCCGGCGGCGAGTCGATGCGAGTTCTTGCCCTCAGCCCCGGGCCCCTCAGCCTGCAGCTGGAACGACTTCCTGCTCTTGCCAGCCTTTGCAGCAGCGTTGGAGCGGATCTGCAGGTGGCCTGCTCTCCTGCAGTCAAAGGTGCCTGGGAACTTCTGCCACAGCTGGAGAAAGTGATTCCATTCGACTTTGAGGCGTCCCCGACCCTCGCGGACTGGGCCAACCTGCTTGGCTGCGTGCGGGAGCCGGACTTTCAGGTTTGTCTGAACTTTGCCGAAGGGCAGCAGGTGAACCTGATGCTGTCGATGAGTCACATCCCTTCACGGATCGCGGGCAGCGGGTTCTCCAGCACCGAGCTTGTCCAGCTCCATGAGGGCTGGACATCCCAGCGACTGGCTGGATACCTGAAACCGTTGGGGTGCGAACTCGATGCCGATGCCTTCCGACTCGCACTGCCCTCCCAGGCACTCGACAAAGCCCGGGCTGATCTCCCCGCAGGTGATGGGCCTCTGCTTGTATTGGCTCCAAGGGGTGGCGCAGCCGACTGGCCTGCTGCGGAATGGAGTGCCTTGCCTGACACCATCAGCCAACGTCTCGATGGCCTGCGTTGCTCGGAGCTGGCTGTTGAACTTGACTTGAGCTCCCGAGCTGCGGCAGTCGCCTGTGCAGACGTGGTCTTGAGCAGCTGTCCAATCACCCAGTTGCTTGCGGTGTTCAGCGGTGTTCCTTTGGTCGCACTGGGAGGCAGTCCCGAAACCATGCCGCAGCGCTCCGATTTGCGTTGCCTGGGGCAGGCAGAACAACTGGGCGATCTGAAGTCGGAGCAGATCCTGGAAGCACTGGGCTTCTGAATGCACTGATGGGAGCTCGCCCCAGCTCACAATCCAAGCGTCGGAAGCTGAAAATGCTGACGGCACCCTGGCGAGGGCCTCTGAGCGCCCTTGCCTCCGTGATCCTGGCGGGAGCCGCTGGGTATCGCATCACCGAGGGGTGGGACTGGGGAGATGCTCTCTGGATGGTGCTGATCACGATCAGCACCATCGGCTACGGCGAAGTGGCTCCACTCACGCCGGCCGGCCGTCTTGTGACTGTGCTGATCGTTTGCGGTGGCCTGATCGTGGTGCAGCTCACGATCCAGCGGGTCCTGGGGCTGAAGGACTCCGGTTATTTCCGCAGACTGCGGGAGTTCCGGATTCATCGCATGCTGGAAAGCCTTCACGACCACGTGATCCTGTGTGGCTATGGGCGCATCGGGCAGGAAATCGCGGCTCAGCTGCAGCGGGATCAGGTTCCTTTGGTGGTGATTGAAAACGATCCTGATCGCCGCGATGTGGCGGAAGTCAATGGCCTACGGGTGCTTCAGGCCGATGCGACCCTGGATGAAACGCTCATCGATGCGGGCCTGGGGCGATGCCTGAGCTTGGTGGCAGCCCTTCCCAGTGACGCTGCAAACCTTTATGTGGTGCTGAGCGCCCGCGGCCTGCAACCCTCCTGCCGACTGATCGCCCGGGCCAACAGCGACGAAGCCGCCACCAAGCTGCGCTTGGCTGGGGCCAGTGCTGTGGTGAGCCCTTATGTGGCCGGCGGCCGAGTGATGGCGGCCTCCGCCATGCGACCACTAGCCCTCGATTTCATGGAGCTGCTCGCTGGGTCGGATTACGAAATAGAGGAATTCCAGCTCAGCCATGACCCGGCTCAACTGCGAAGCATCGAGGGTCGCAGCCTGGCGGAACTACGACTGGGGCGCCGCAGCGGAGCCCTTGTGATTGCGATCCGCGTGCAGGGTCGCTTGGTTGCCAACCCTGGCGGAGATCGCTTGCTGGAGCCAGGACAGGTGCTGATCGTTCTGGGCAGTCGGCGTCAGCTGGAGCAGTTTCAGGCCTTGCTTGGAACAGCCATTGATCCGATGCCGGCTTGAGCCGGTTCGGGCGGATCTCTACGATCCATCGATCTTCTGCACCGCCATGGCCTCCCCTGCATCTCTTGACGGCCAGACAGCTCTTGTAACTGGTGGAGGTCGGGGGATCGGCCGTGCCATTGCTCTGGCCCTCGGGGAAGCTGGCGCTGAAGTGGTGGTGAATTACTCCAGTTCCGATGCCGCGGCTGAAGACGTTGTTGCCACGATCACTGCTGCTGGTGGGAAGGCCTATGCCCTCCAGGCCAATGTCTCGATTGAGGAGGATGTCGATGGCTTAATCAAGACGGTGCTTGAACGCAGCGGCCGGCTTGACGTGCTGGTGAACAACGCAGGCATCACCCGTGATGGCCTGTTGATGAGGATGAAAACCTCCGACTGGCAATCGGTGATCGACCTGAACCTGAGTGGGGTGTTTCTCTGCACCCGTGCTGTGGCGCGGCCGATGCTGAAGCAGAAAAGTGGACGCATCATCAACATCACCTCAGTGGTGGGGCTGATGGGCAATGCCGGCCAAGCCAATTACGCCGCAGCTAAAGCGGGGGTGATCGGATTGACGCGCAGCACCGCCAAGGAACTGGCGAGCCGGGGAATCACGGTGAACGCCGTGGCACCGGGGTTCATTGCCACTGACATGACCAAGGATTTGGATGCCGACTCAATCCTGAAGGACATCCCTTTGGGAACCTTTGGAACCCAGGAGCAGGTGGCAGGCGCCGTGCGCTTTCTGGCAGCCGACTCAGCAGCCTCATACATCACCGGGCAGGTTCTGCAGGTGGATGGAGGGATGGTGATGGCCTGAGCCATCACTGTTCAGCATCACGATTCCAGGGGCTGTGCCAGCTCATCGCGCAACTTGCGGATGCGCTGAAGCAGCCTCAGCCGGCGACCGCGAGCTGTGACGGTGAGAAAGATGCGCAGAGGTACATAGACAAGTGCCATCGTTCCAGCCGTCACAGCCATGAGAACGAAGAACAACGTGCCGTTTTCTCCCATCGGCGGACCCTAACGATCGGGAGAGATTCCGGCGCTCCGAAAAGCACTTTGATTCGGCTTTCACCACCTGGAGGCAGCTGCACAGCTGCAGAGGCGCTATGGGACAGTGATCGGCGGCTGACTCGAGACCATGGCCAAACTTCTTTCCTTCTCTGACGAATCTCGCAGCGCCTTGGAGCGCGGTGTGAATGCTCTGGCTGATGCGGTGAAGGTCACCATCGGACCCAAGGGCAGAAATGTCGTTCTCGAAAAGAAGTTCGGCTCGCCAGACATCGTCAATGACGGGGACACGATTGCGCGCGAGATCGAGCTTGAGGATCCATTCGAGAATCTCGGCGCCAAGCTGATTCAGCAGGTGGCTTCCAAGACCAAGGACAAAGCCGGAGATGGCACCACCACAGCCACTTTGCTTGCCCAGGCCATGGTGCAGGAAGGTCTTCGCAACACCGCAGCTGGCGCCAGCCCTGTGGAACTGCGACGCGGCATGGAACTTGCTGCAGCACAAATTGTTCGCGGCCTGAGTGAGCGCAGCCAAGCCGTGGCCGGTGATGCCATCCGTCAGGTGGCCACTGTGAGTTCTGGTGGAGACGAAGAGGTTGGTCGGATGATCGCGGAAGCCATGGACCGCGTCAGCGTCGATGGCGTGATCACCGTTGAGGAATCCAAGTCGCTCGCAACTGAGCTGGAAGTCACCGAGGGCATGGCATTCGACCGGGGCTACAGCTCCCCTTACTTCGTCACCGATGCCGACCGACAGGTCTGCGAGTTTGACAATCCACTGATCCTTCTGACCGACCGCAAGATCAGCACTGTGGCCGACCTGGTTCCCGTGCTGGAGTCGGTTCAGAGCAGCGGATCTCCACTGCTGATCCTGGCGGAAGAAGTGGAAGGTGAAGCCCTTGCAACCCTTGTGATGAACAAGAGCCGCGGCGTTCTTCAGGTCGCCGCAGTCCGTGCCCCATCTTTCGGTGAACGCCGCAAGGCGGCCCTGGCGGACATCGCCATCCTCACCGGAGGAACGCTGATCAGCGAAGACAAGGCAATGACCCTGGATGCTGTTGGCCTCAGTGACCTGGGCAAAGCTCGTCGCGTCACCATCAGCAAGGAATCAACCACCATCGTTGCCACGGATGACCACGGTGCAGCGGTGGCCGAACGGGTGGCGGCTATCAAACGCGAATTGGAGGAGACGGAATCCGATTACGACCGCGAGAAGCTGAACGAACGCATCGCAAAACTGGCCGGTGGTGTTGCCGTCATCAAGGTCGGTGCCCCGACTGAGACGGAACTGAACAATCGAAAGCTGCGCATCGAAGACGCTCTCAACGCCACCCGAGCTGCCGTTGAGGAGGGCATTGTTGCTGGAGGCGGAAGCACCCTCCTCCAGCTGGCTGATGGCCTCAGTGATCTGGCGGGACAACACAATGGCGACCAGAAAACGGGCGTTGAAATTGTTCAGCGTGCTCTCACCGCCCCCATTCACCAGATCGCCACCAATGCAGGTCAGAACGGTGATGTTGTGATCGCTGCAATGCGCAAGAGCGGCAAGGGCTTCAATGCGTTGTCCGGGGCATATGAAGATCTGATGGCTGCCGGAATCGTTGATGCCGGCAAGGTGGTTCGTCTGGCCGTGCAGGATTCGGTTTCGATTGCCTCGCTGCTGATCACCACCGAAGTTGTGATCGCCGACAAACCCGAACCGGAAGTCGCGGCACCGGAAGGCGGCGGCGATCCAATGGGTGGCATGGGCGGCATGGGGATGCCCGGAATGGGCGGGATGGGCATGCCAGGAATGGGTGGGATGGGCATGCCAGGAATGATGTGATCAGCCGGCCATCCCTCGGCGATAGGCGGCCACCTGCAGGTCAACACCTGTGATGGCCGTTCCTACAACAACATTGTCTGCACCCGCCTCCAGAGCAGCACGTGCTTCGGAGGGGGTTGAGATCCCTCCTTCACAAATCAGGCGCACGGAGGTCTTGAGCTCATGGCGGAGTTCAGGCAGCAACTCCATGGCAGGAGGCGTCCGGTCGACGGTGTCGTCGGTGTAGCCGTACAGCGTTGTACCGACCCATTCACAACCAAGATCAGCCGCACGCAATCCATTCACAACGCTGT
>CAJWZN010000008.1 GCA_913050105.1 uncultured Synechococcus sp. | reverse complement strand
ACAGGCTCGCGGATGCCGTCGATGTCAACCGGAGGTGCGGCGACGAAAGCGACGACGAAACAGATGGTGGCAGCCAGCAGTGTGGGGATCATCAGCACACCGAACCAGCCCACATAGAGGCGGTTATTGGTGGAGGTGACCCACTCACAGAAGGCCTGCCAGCTGGAAGCGCCGGAGCGCTGCTGGAGGGTGGTGGTCATGAGAACGGAAAGAAGTGCCCCCGAAGGGACGATTTAAGGAAGAGCAGGAAGCCCTGCCTGAGCCGGAGTGTAAAGCAACATTGCGGAACGTGTGCTCGTCTTTACGTGCAAACCGTAAAGAAAGGGGGAGCTGTTTCCTGTGGTGCAGTTGTTAGCGTCCCCGCACCTCGGCAGTAGCGGTCTTGGCAGCACAACAAGAACGGGTGCTGTTTGTGCGACTGCCCTGCAATCCCATCTTTCCGATCGGTCCGATCTATCTCGCGGACCATCTCCACAAGTGTTTTCCTGAGATGCCGCAGCGCATTCTCGATCTGGCTGCGTTGCCCGTTCTGGATGTCGGGCGTGTTCTGCTGTCAACAGTCGATCAATTCCAGCCAACCCTGTTGGTTTTCTCCTGGCGGGACATACAGATCTATGCCCCTGTGGATGGCCGCGGCGGCAATCCTCTCCAGAATTCGTTCGAGGTGTTTTATGCCCGAAACCCGCTGAAGCGGATTCATGGGGCATTGGGTGGTCTTCGGCTGATGACCAGCCACTACGGGGAGTTGAATCGCAACAAGAAATTGGTCAGCCAGGGTTGGGATCGCGCGCGACGCCACCACCCGGATGCCAGGGTCGTGCTCGGCGGTGGTGCCGTCAGTGTCTTTTATGAACAGCTCGGTCGCTCGCTTCCCAAAGGAACGATCGTTTCGATTGGCGAGGGTGAACCACTGCTTGAGAAGCTGATCCAGGGTCAATCCCTCGATAACGAGCGCTGTTTCGTTGTGGGGGCACCGCCACGTCCAGGACTCATTCACGAGCAGCCTGAGAGCCGCCCAAAAACCGCCTGCGATTACGACTACATCGCCTCGATCTGGCCGCAGCTCGACTGGTACCTCGAAGGTGGTGACTTCTATGTAGGCGTTCAGACGAAGCGCGGCTGTCCGCATAACTGCTGTTACTGCGTTTACACCGTGGTGGAAGGCAAGCAAGTGCGCCTCAACCCCGTCGACGAGGTCGTCAGGGAGATGCGTCAGCTCTACGACCGTGGCGTACGTGGCTTCTGGTTCACCGATGCCCAGTTCATTCCTGCGCGTCGTTACATCGAAGATGCAAAGGATCTACTGCGGGCCATCAAGGCTGAAGGCTTAACCGGAATCCGTTGGGCTGCCTATATCCGAGCTGACAACCTCGATCCTGAGCTCGCTCAGCTGATGGTGGAGACCGGCATGAGCTACTTCGAGATCGGCATCACGTCCGGCTCCCAGGAACTCGTGCGCAAGATGCGGATGGGATACAACCTGCGGACTGTTCTGGACAGTTGCCGGATGTTGGCGGATGCCGGATTCCGTGATCACGTCTCAGTGAACTATTCATTCAACGTGATTGATGAGCGTCCGGAAACGATCCGCCAGACGGTGGCCTACCACCGCGAGCTGGAGTCGATTTTCGGGTCCTCACTGGTGGAGCCTGCCATCTTCTTCATCGGGCTTCAGCCTCACACTCATCTTGAGCAATACGGCTTCGACAAGGGTCTGATCAAGCCTGGCTACAACCCGATGAGCATGATGCCGTGGACTGCACGCAAGTTGCTCTGGAATCCAGAACCCATGGGCAGCACGTTTGGCAGGGTCTGTCTTGAAGCGTTTGACCGCAATCCGGGTGATTTCGGCCGCACCGTGATGAGCTTGCTGGAACGTGATTACGGCGTTGCCCCGCTTCAGGAAGCCCTTCGAGCACCGTTGACCGGTCGCAAGGCTCTCGCCACAGCGGTGAGCTGAAACAACAACAAAATGAGCAGTCCAGTGAGTCCGACTGCACCTCCCAAGGGGTTTGCATTGTTGTTGCCGGGGCCGATGAGCCAGGAGGGTGCATCGGGAGAGAGCTGAAGCAACCCGTTTTGCAGAAGGAACCAGCCTGCGACCAATCCACCATGCAATCCGACGCATCCCCAGAGGGAACCACCATCCAGTCGTCGCTGAACAGCCAGACACAATCCGAGAAGCAGCAGGCCGGTTAGCAGCCCCACCATCGGCCAGAAGCCGACATTGAACCGAGCGTGCACAAGGCTGAAGATCAGTGCCTGGCCTGCAACAGCAGATGCCGGGCCAATCAGCTGATCCAGTTCCCTCCATAACCAGGCTCGAAAGATCAGCTCTTCTGCCAGGCCAACCCCCAACAGAAGAGCCAAGGCGTTCAAGCTCCGCGACAACGACCATTCACCGAGCCAGTACGCCCAGGACCCCATCAGCAGAGATGCCGTCATCAAGGCCAGCAGGATCAACGCGAGCAAGAGACCCCGAAGCAAAGCTGAGCTCACACGGCGTCTGTTGTTGCACCCACCCCCGCTGATGCCGAGGGAACGCCAGCATTCGCGGGAGTTCCAGCGCAAACGACACCAGGCCGGTAGCAACAGCACAAGCAGCAGAACGCTGATCAATGTTCCAACCAAAGACTGCTGAGAGCTGGGAAGTCCCAGCCAAACCAGCGGCGTGCAGATGATCCAACCCAGGAGATACAGCAGGGGGACCAGGAGAAGCGTGGGTAGCCAGGACGGCTTCAGCAGGAGCAGGCGGTCACGCAGCAGCTTGAAAGTCGCGATCAGCTTTCCGGTTCGATCGAACTTGTGAGTCCCTTGGCTTTCAGAGTTTCGCAATAGAACTCCGCCGGTTCGATGTCACACACGATCACCAGTCCGACGCCGGTGTTGTGGGCCTCAAGCATCACAGCCATGCAGTCTTGTTCGCTCAGCTGGGGGACCACCTGACGGAGGGTGGTCACCACGTAATCCATGCTGTTCACGGGATCGTTGTGAAGCAACACCTTGTATCGGGGAGAGCGCTTGCGCACCCTCTCCGTTTGCTTGTCGAGCACCGCGGCGCCGCCGGGACTGCGATTTGGAGTCTCCACCGCCATAGCCATGGAATTCATCTGATTTAAATCTAAAGGAATTCTGTACATGGCTGCATCAGAGCGCTTTGATGCGTGCCATGGCTGCATGGACGTTTTCACGGCTGTTGAAGGCCGAAAGGCGGAAATAGCCTTCGCCAGCGGCGCCGAAGCCGCTGCCAGGAGTGCCAACCACATTGGCTTTGTTCAATAAATGATCGAAGAAACCCCAGGAGTCCACGCCATCGGGGGTTTTGATCCATACATAAGGGGCATGCTCACCGCCATAGATGGTGAGGCCTGCAGCGCTGAGTTCGCTCCGAATGATTGCAGCGTTCTCCATGTAGAAGCTCACCAGCCCCTTGATTTCTGTCTGGCCTGCCTCCGAGTAAACCGCTTCGGCGCCGCGTTGAATGATGTAACTCACACCATTGAACTTGGTGCTCTGACGCCGGTTCCAAAGCCCCCAGAGCTCCACGTCGTCTCCATTCGCAGCCTTGCCTTTCAGTCCCTTGGGAACAACGGTGAAGGCGCAGCGGGTTCCAGTGAAACCGGCATTTTTTGAGAAGGAACGGAACTCAATGGCGCAGTCCCGGGCTCCTTCAATTTCGAAGATGGAGTGGGGCAGGCTCGGGTCCTGGATGAATGCCTCGTAGGCCGCATCAAAGAGGATCAGTGCGCCGTTGCTGCGGGCGTAGTCAACCCAGGCCTTGAGCTGTTCGCGGCTAGCGACGGCACCCGTCGGGTTGTTGGGAAAGCAAAGGTAGATCAGATCCACCGGTTCGCTCGGGACCTGGGCTGCGAAGCCGTTCTCGGCACTGATGGGGAGGTAACTCAGCCCTGCATATCGTCCGAGGTCTCCTGCTTCACCGGTGCGACCAGCCATCACATTGCTGTCGACGTAAACCGGATAAACCGGGTCGGTTACAGCGACCCGGTTGCCTTCCCCGAGGATGTCGAGGATGTTGCTGCTGTCGCACTTGGAGCCGTCGGATACAAAAATTTCGTCGGCATTGATGTCACAACCCCGTGATTGGAAATCCTGTTTGGCAATCGCTTCCCGCAGCCACACATAGCCCTGTTCCGGTCCGTAGCCATGGAAGCCCTCAGCAGTTCCCATCTCATCGATGGCGTGTTTCATCGCATCGCGGCACGCCTGGGGCAGCGGTTCAGTGACGTCACCGATGCCGAGGCGAATCAAGGCGGCATCCGGGTTGGCTGCGCTGAAGGCCTTGACGCGACGTCCGATTTCCGGGAACAGATAGCCCGCCTTGAGCTTGAGGTAATTGCCGTTGACCTGCACCACGGAACCGGAGGATTTTCTGCGCAAGCATCTTGCCGTGCCGCCTCCTCCATACGATGCAATCAGGAGTGAGGACATCCGCCGTGGTCACATCGGTGACGGATCACCCCATTGATTTTCACGCCCTTGTTGACCGTGAAATCAACAAGCCAGCGCGCTACATGGGGCATGAGCTGGGGGTCGAGCCGCGCGACTGGAACGCTGCAAGTGTCCGCTGGGCACTGACGTATCCCGAGATCTACGAAGTCGGTTCGAGCAACCTCGGCCACATCATTCTCTATTCGATCCTCAATGCTCTGCCGGGGCAATTGTGTGACCGCGCTTATCTGCCCGAGACTGATCTGGCGACGCGACTGCGAGACCGTCAGCAGGCTTTATTCGCTGTCGAGAGCAGGCGACCACTCCCCGCCTTCGACATCCTCGGCTTCAGCCTCAGTTATGAGCTCGGCGCGACCAACATCCTTGAAATGCTGGATCTGTGCCGAGTGCCGATTCGCGCAGCGGATCGAGGCGACCTGCCGCTCAATGATCCAGCAGCGCCACCGTTGATCTTTGCCGGCGGACCAACAGCCACCAGCAATCCTGAGCCCTACGCCGCCTTTTTTGATTTCATCGCGCTGGGTGATGGGGAGGAACTGCTGCCGGAGATCGGGCTTGTGGTGGCGCAGGCCAAAGAAGGGAGGCTGCGCCGGTCCGAGCTGCTGCGCGATCTGGCGCAGGTGCCAGGGGTTTATGTGCCTTCGCTGTATGCCATTGGGAAGGACGGGATCACGATCGAGCCTCTGCATCCTGAGCTTCCACCCCGTCCGCTCCGGCGCGTCGCAACGCCGATGCCCCACTACGCCATGGGTCTGGTTCCCCATGTGGAGACCGTGCATGACCGCTTGACTGTTGAAATCCGTCGCGGTTGCACCAGGGGGTGCCGTTTCTGCCAGCCGGGCATGCTTACGCGACCGGCCAGGGATGTGGAGCCCGAAGCGGTGATCGAAGCCGTGGAGACCGGGATGAAGAAGACCGGGTACAGCGATTTCTCGTTGCTGTCTCTCAGTTGCAGTGACTACCTGGCCCTGCCCTCAGTTGGGGTTGAGCTGCGCAATCGCCTGGCGGATCAGAACGTGTCACTTCAGCTGCCCAGTCAGCGGGTGGACCGTTTTGACGAGGACATCGCTCACATTCTCGGAGGCACGCGCAAATCTGGATTGACCTTTGCGCCGGAAGCGGGCACTCAGAGATTGCGCGACATCGTCAACAAAGGCCTTACGGATGACGATCTGCTGCATGGCATCCGCACCGCCATGCAGAACGGCTACCGCAAGGTGAAGCTCTACTTCATGATCGGACTGCCAGGTGAACTGGATGCCGACGTGCTCGGTATCCGTGACACCTGCGGGATGCTTCAAGAGCGCTGCCGCGACCTCGGACGGCTGAACCTGAACATCACCATCAGCAACTTCACGCCGAAACCACACACTCCGTTTCAGTGGCACAGCGTTTCAACTCAGGAATTTCAGCGGCGTCAGGAGCTGCTGCGACAGGCTTTCAAGCGGCTGCGTGGTGTGAGGGTGAACTTCACTGATGTGCGTCTTTCGGCCATGGAGGACTTCGTTGGTCGAGGTGATCGGCGCCTTGCGCCGGTGATCGAAGCTGCCTGGCGGGCCGGGGCCGGCATGGATGCTTGGTTCGAATCCCTTGATCGCACCTATGCCGCCTGGACCGGTGCGATTGCCTCGGCCGGTCTTGAAGGCCGTTACCGGGCAATGGAGCTGGGCAGCTGGAGCGCTGTCACTGCACTGCAGCGCGACGACTTAGAGGCGTTCTGTGCCCAGCCTCTGCCCTGGGATCACATTGATACAGGCATCGATAAGTCCTGGCTTGCAGATGATCTGCAGAGAGCTCTGGTGGCAGCAGTGGTGCCGGACTGCTCGTTTGATGGCTGCAGCAGTTGTGGGGTCTGCGGTCCTGATCTTGGGCACAACGTTGTGGTTCCAGCACCTCCGGTGCCGGAACAGATTCCGACTCAGGCCCCACCCAGTGCGCGGATCTGTCGATTGCGTGTGCAGTTCGCCAAAACCGATTCCATGGCGCTGCTCAGCCACCTGGATCTGATGCGGATGCTTGAGCGTGCCTTGCGCCGCAGTGCATTGCCAATCAGCTTCACCGGTGGATTTCATCCTTTGCCTCGCATACAGATCGCGTTGGCTCTGCCGTTGGGTGCAGAGGCACACAGTGAATGGATGGATCTGGAGTTCACCGAACCGCTTCCCCCTGATCGTTTGTGCTCGACGCTGCAGCCTCTGCTGCCGGCTGGGATCACGCTGCTGTCCGCCAGTGAAGTGCCTGTGGGCAATCGCAGCCTGTCGCAGGAGATCACGGCGGCTGTGTGGTCCTTCGATCTCCAACTGGCGGATGAAGGATCCGACAGGAATTCGGTGGACTGGGATGTGGCTGTTGCATCCATCACCGCAGCTCAGCAGCTGATTTGGCATGACACCGATAAGAAGGGTCGTCCTCGCCAGCGCGACTGCAGACCCTCCTTGCGCCGATTGGATCTCTTGTCGGGGTCGTCACCCAGGCGGCGGCGTCTGTGTCTTGAGGCTGAGGTGGATGAGATGGGTCGCAGCATTCGTCCCACCCAGATCCAGCATTGGATTGCTGAGCAGCAGGGTTTGCCGCTGGAGATCGCTGCTCTGAAACGTGAGGCTCTTCACTTGGCCAAGTGCTAGTTTTTGTGCAAGAAGTTCAACTGAACGGTTGCTTCTATCCAATCTCGTCTCATCCCACATCGGATACCGAGATTTCAGCCTCGTGTGGTGGTTCGCCCGGAACCTGATCCACGAGCTCAAATCAGAGGAGTTTCAACTCCGCACTATTTCGGCCACCTAGGCCCTGCTTCATCGTCACCCCCTGCAGCGCACCGGATGGTTGCTGATGGGATCTGAGTCCCGTGTGGGCTTCGTCCACTTTTATGCCCCAACACATTGTCATCGCGGAGCAGCTGCGCATTGCAGCAGTGCTGTCCGATGAACGGGTCGACGAGCTCATCGTCGCCCAAGGTCGTTACCAGATTGGTGATGTCTATCTCGGCACGGTGGAGAATGTTCTGCCAGGGATCGATGCTGCTTTCGTCAACATCGGTGAGAGCGAAAAGAACGGGTTCATTCATGTCACCGATCTCGGTCCGCTGCGGCTGAAAAAAGGTTCCGCAGGCATCACCGAGTTGTTGGAGCCACGCCAGAAGGTTCTGGTCCAGGTGATGAAGGAGCCGACCGGCACCAAAGGTCCGCGCCTCACTGGAAACCTGGCTTTGCCTGGTCGCTACCTCGTGCTTCAGCCCCATGGCCAGGGGGTGAACATTTCGCGCAGGATCAGTGCTGATTCCGAGCGCAACCGCCTGCGGGCCCTCGGAGTGCTGATCAAGCCGCCCGGTGCCGGCCTGCTGATCCGCACCGAGGCCGATGGCATCAGCGAAGAGCTGCTGATCGAGGATCTCGAGGCTTTGCTGCGCCAGTGGGAGGGAATCCAGCAGGCTGCAGAGAGCGCATCTCCACCGGTGCTGCTCAATCGTGATGAGGACTTCATCCACCGCATCCTCCGGGATCACATGGGGCCAGATCTGGCTCGCGTCGTTGTTGATGACCCCAGCGCTGTGGGGCGGGTGACCAGTTTCCTGGGTGCTGATGCGAGCACTGTCCAGGTTGAGGCCCACAGCGAATCCTTGGAGCTGCTGGAGCATTACAAGGTCAATGCAGCGATCCGTGATGCGCTCAAGCCGCGAGTGGATCTGCCTTCGGGTGGTTACGTCATCATCGAGCCCACCGAAGCCCTGACGGTGATCGATGTGAACTCCGGTTCGTTCACACGTTCTGCCAACGCCCGTGAAACGGTGCTTTGGACGAACTGTGAGGCGGCGATTGAAATTGCGCGTCAGCTCAAGCTGCGCAACATCGGCGGCGTGATCATCATCGATTTCATCGATATGGATTCCCGGCGTGATCAGCTTCAGTTGCTGGAGCACTTCACAACTGCGGTTCGCGACGATGCCGCCCGTCCACAGATCGCCCAGCTCACAGAGCTCGGGCTGGTGGAGCTCACCCGCAAACGTCAGGGGCAAAATATCTACGAATTGTTTGGGCGAGCCTGCCCAAGCTGTGGCGGTCTTGGCCATGTCGCTGTGCTGCCAGGCAAGGATCTCTTGCAGCCGCTCGCAACGGCCACGGGTCTTGTGCGTTCTGCAGCTTCCGCTCGGGCTGAGGTGACCTCACCGATCGAAGCCGGCAACGCAAATGGTCGTCGCCGTCGCGGTGGCCGCGGGCGCCTGACACAGGACAGCACTCCAGTTCTGACGGAGTCAACCTCAAGCGAAGCTCCTGTCGTGTCCTCGCAGGAGGCTCAGGAACCCGTGATCTCGCGTCGTCAGGATCCAGAGTTCGTGGCGGTTCCGATGACTCCTGAGCAAGAGGAGGTCTTCAGCACACTTGGTTTGAATCCCGTTCTGCTGCTGGACGAGTCGCCGGTTTCCGACAATCTGCTCGTCCGGGTGGTGCGACCTGGGGAAGATGCCGACGCTGTGCTGGAGGAGGCGCGGCAGCAAATGGCTGCGTCATCTGGTCGCCGCCGCCGCCGTGGTGCCCGAGGAGGCCGAGGAAATGGTCGAGGAACGGTCGCTGGGGAGACGGCTCCTCCCATCTCACTACCGGCTTCAACGTCTGTTGATCCTGTGAGGGTAATCGCCCCGGTTGACGTCTCCCCAGTGGATGTTGTCCCAGTTGATGTCGCCCCACTGATGGTGGAAATCACTCCCCTTGAGTCCGTTCAGCCGGAGCCGTCCCCCACCGAGGCAATGGTGAGTATTGAGCCTTCGGTCACGGCCGAAACCACTGCAACCGCATCGCAGGAGGAGGAAGAGCCGCGTCGTCGTCGTCGCCGCCGTTCCACCGCTGAGTCGTCCTGATTGCGCCACTGCCCTGTCATCCCGGAGTGGCAGGGGTGGATGAGGTTGGCCGTGGGTGTTTGTTTGGTCCTGTTTTTGCCGCGGCTGTGGCTCTTGATCGGGCGTCCGCTGCATCGCTGCTGAACGCCGGATTGACCGACAGCAAAAAGCTCAGTGCTCGCCGCCGCGCAGTCTTGGTCCCGCTGATCGAGCGAGACGTTGCGGCCAGAGGTCTTGGCCAGGCATCAGCCCGTGAAATTGATGCTCTGGGTATTCGGGCTGCAACCGAGCTGGCGATGCTGCGCGCGCTGCAAAAGCTTCCCAGGGTGCCTGAACAGATCTTGGTGGATGGCAACCTGCCGTTGCGTCTTTGGTTCGGCGCGCAGCAAACCGTAGTGGGTGGTGATTCCCTGTCTCCAGCGATTGCCGCGGCCAGTGTTCTTGCCAAGGAGAGTCGTGATGCGCTGATTCGACGATTGGCGGTGAGGTTTCCTGGCTACGGCCTGGAGCGGCATGTGGGTTACGGCACCCAGCAGCATCGTGCTGCTTTGTTGTCGTCAGGTCCGACGGTTCTTCACCGTCGGACATTCCTCAGACGCATCCTGGGATAACACTGTTGGTTTTGTAGTTCTGACCCAGGCCCGGAAGTCCGTCATCAGCTGCTGTCCGACGCGGGTTTTGATCCCCAGAAGAATGCCTCCCAGAATCGATTCCCCGGTTTTTTCCAAAGCCTTGCGAGGAATCAACTTGAGCAGCGGGGGTTGGCTGACCTGAACGTCCAGCAGTGCGTCACCGCTCAGGCCATGGGCGTCGCAGACGAGGGTGGCATCCAGGGTGAGGCTGAAATCCTGAACGACGCCGAGTCCTTCGAGTTCACAGTCGAGTGCTCGCATGTGCAACGAACCCTTGTCGGAATGGACCTGAAGAGACACCACAGGTTTCACCTGCAGTTGAAACACCTGAAGGCTGGTCACGGTGTAGCGGTAGGTGCCGGGACCCAGTTTTGTGAGCTGGCGGGCATCCAGCAGAGCAGCGACAACACGTTCCTCCTGTTGGAGATAAGCCGCCAAATGCTGTTGGTTGCGATCAACAGGGAGATCGAGGCGCTGACCGGCACTGAAGGCCAGAGGCATGACCATCTCCCGACACGGCATGATCCTATCCAGTGCCCCAAATGCCTTTGATGCCCACCCGCATCGCCCATCTCGGCCCAGCAGGGACCTATGGCGAGCAGGCGACCCTTGTTTTGGTGGAGCAGGAGGCCTGGACCGAAGTGGAGTTGGTTCCTTGTGCAGGCCTTCGTGCTGTGGTGGAGAGATTGGCCGAAGGCGATTGCTCCGCGGCTGTGGTTCCGGTGGAAAACTCTGTTGAAGGAGGTGTGACGGCAACCCTCGATGCTCTCTGGGCACACCCGGATCTCTGCATTCGCAGGGCCTTGGTGCTCCCGATCCGGCATGCACTCCTTGGTAGTGCCGGAGCTCTGGGGGATGTCACAGAAGTGTTGTCCCATCCCCAGGCTTTGGCGCAGTGTGCCGGTTGGCTTGCGGAGCATCTGCCTCAGGCGCTCCAGCTGCCGACATCCTCCACGGCCGAGGCCGCACGCATGGTGGTGGGTAGTCGCTTCCGGGCTGCGATCGCCTCACGCCAGGCGATGCAGGAGCATGGTCTTGAGGAACTGGCTTACCCGGTGAATGATGTCTCCGGTAACTGCACCCGCTTTCTGTTGATGCAGCGAGGGGAGCGTCGTCAACATGGGGATATCGCCAGTCTTGCTTTTTCACTGCATCGCAATGCTCCCGGTGCATTGCAGGAGGCTCTGGCATGCATTGCTGAACAAGGGCTCAACATGAGTCGGATTGAGTCTCGGCCCTCTAAACGGGAATTAGGTGAGTACCTGTTTTTTGTGGATGTGGAACTTCCATCCGATCAACCGCAGGCTCTCGAGCTGCTGGTGGTGGCATTGACTCCTCTCTGCGAACATCTGGCCAATTTCGGCGCTTATCCCAGTGGTGGAATCTTCAGCGGCTGAAGCGGAACACACCGAACTGCATTAAGCCTGTCGCGAAGGCCCAGTGCATCAGAAGGAGGGTTGGGGTTTCACGGAGACCCTGGAGAACCGCTTTGGGGCCAAGACCAAGAACTGCCCTAGGGCGCCTGACGCCTTCCACGATCGAATCGATCCAGGAGGGAAGTGTTGCCACGCTCCAGTCGCCAGTGCTGATGCTTCCTCTGGAATGGGGGCTGGCTTCAAGATTCGCCGCAAAGCCTCGGATGCTGGCGAATTCCGGGTGAGCCCACTGATGAAGGAGCTGCCGCATCACCCAGCGCTCCTGTCCATTCATTGCACCGTCAACAGGATCCCGACGGTTCCAGTCCGCTACCGCCAGACAGCCCCCTGGACGTAGCACTCGCAGCAATTCATCAGCAAAGCGCTGTTTGTCGGGCATGTGTGGACCGGCTTCGACGGTCCACACCGCATCGAACTGTTGATCACTGAGCTGCAGATCCAGGGCATCCATGACCGCGAAGCGACAGCTGAGGCCGTCTGGTGTGAGTTCGGTGGCCCGGCGAATCTGTGCGGGGCTGATGCTCACACCCAGTACATCGAAACCGTAGTCACGGGCCAAAATGCGTGCGCTGCCACCGATGCCGCAGCCCACGTCCAGCACACGGCTCCCGGTGGGCAGTTGGTCCAGTCCGCTCCAGCGCACCAGTTGATGAACGAAGGCCTCTTTGGCCTCACGGAAGTCCGTTGGTCGCGTCGGCTCCCCGTAATGGCCGAGGTGCACATGCTCTCCCCAAAGCCGCTCCAGAAGGCGATCATCCGTCCAGGCGTCATAGGCCGCAGCCACCGTTTCGGATGACTCATAACGACGTTCCTGCCTGATCCAGATGAGTAGGGCTGTTGCAGCAGCCGCCCCGGAGATCAATAACAAACCTGCCAACATCAGACGTCCTCCTCCTTGAGATCCATCAGCACGGTGCGAGCCGCAAGCTGACGACGAGTGTGATCCAGCATCTCGAACTGGCGTTCCAGCCGTTGGCGGGTGTCAGTCAGCTCCAGTAGTGCCTGTTGTTCGGCCGCGGCGCGATTGTCGAGGTGTGCACCGATCCAAAAGGAAAGTTCGCGAGGGAGATCGGGAATGTCGTCCGGAACTTCCAGCTCACGATTTTGCAATTTGGCAGTGAGCGAGAAAACGTCCTTCAAAGCCGATCCCACGCTGTCACTCAGGCCGTGTAAATCGCTGAGATCTTCGATGTTGTCATCTTCCATCCAGCTCACCATCGCACTGCGGAACGGTGCTTCCCGGGTGATGTTGAGCACACGGAAACGTTGTTGACCAAGGCTGACGATGTAGCTGCGGCCGTCTTCAGTGGTCTGGTGCTGCAACACCTCCGCACAACATCCGATTTCGGCCATTTGACCGTTGTCTGGATTGATTCGGACGATTCCAAAACGTTTGTCGGTCTCGAGAACCGACTGGAGCAACATCCGGTAGCGGGATTCAAAAATGTGCAGCGGCAGAAGTTGCTGCGGGAAAAGCACGACGTCCGGCAGGGGGAACAGGGGAAGTTCCCTGACGGAAAAATCGGACACGGACGCCGTGAATAGTGTGGACTGATCCTAGGAAGCGAGCTTAAGGAGCGAAGGGATCAGAGCTTGACTTCGATGTCCACACCACTGGGGAGATCGAGCTTCATCAGCGCATCGATCGTCTTGGCGGAAGGGCTGTAGATGTCGATGATCCGACGGTGGGTGCGGGTCTCGAAGTGTTCCCGTGAGTCCTTGTCCACGTGGGGGGAACGCAGCACGCAATAAATTTTGCGCTTGGTGGGAAGAGGAATCGGCCCGATCGCTGTAGCAGCGGTCTGGTCGGCGGTATCAATAATCTTGTCGCAGGAAAGATCCAGCATGCGGCGGTCAAACGCCTTCAGGCGGATGCGGATCTTCTGCTGAGCGATGGCAGTGGACATAAGAAATCGGGGTACAGGATGCGCTGGTGGCGACCTGGATTCAGTTGTCGAGGTTCAAATCAAATGTAGGGGATGGGAGGCCCAGGCCTCAACATCCCCTCGATCGTGCAGTCAGCTCAGAGTGATCACTCGATGATCTTCGAGACCACACCTGCACCAATGGTGCGACCGCCTTCGCGGATGGCGAAACGCATCCCCTGCTCCATTGCTACCGGGCAGATCAATTCTCCAGTCATCTGGATGTTGTCGCCGGGCATCACCATTTCAACGTTGCTGCCATCTTCCGCTGTGAAAGCGGTGATCTGACCGGTCACGTCGGTGGTACGGATGTAAAACTGCGGGCGGTAGCCAGCAAAGAAAGGAGTGTGGCGACCGCCTTCCTCCTTCTTCAGCACGTACACCTGACCTTCAAACTTGGTGTGTGGGGTGATCGAACCGGGCTTCACGAGCACCATGCCGCGCTCGATGTCTTCCTTCTGGATGCCGCGCAGCAGCAGACCAACGTTGTCCCCAGCCATGCCCTCGTCGAGCAGCTTGCGGAACATCTCCACACCGGTGACGGTGGTCTTACGGGGATCTCTGATACCAACGATTTCGACCTCTTCGCCAACTTTGACGATGCCGCGCTCGATACGACCGGTCGCCACGGTGCCGCGGCCTGTGATGGAGAAGACGTCTTCCACAGCCATCAGGAAGGGCTTGTCAATCTCGCGCTCAGGCTCGGGGATGCTGGAGTCAACAGCCGCCATCAACTCTTCGATCTTGGCTTCCCACTCAGCCTCGCCTTCGATCGCCTTCAGGCCGGAGACCTGAACCACGGGGATGTCATCGCCAGGAAAGTCGTAACTGGAGAGCAGCTCGCGGATCTCCATCTCCACCAGCTCGATGATCTCTTCGTCATCGACCATGTCGCACTTGTTCAGTGCAACAACCAGAGCGGGAACTCCCACCTGCTTGGCCAGCAGGATGTGCTCCTTGGTCTGAGCCATCGGGCCATCGGTGGCAGCACACACCAGGATTGCGCCGTCCATCTGGGCGGCACCGGTGATCATGTTCTTCACGTAGTCCGCGTGGCCAGGGCAGTCCACGTGGGCGTAGTGACGAGCATCGGTTTCGTACTCAACGTGGGCGGTATTGATCGTGATACCGCGCTCTCGCTCCTCAGGAGCGCCGTCGATGTCGGCGTAGTTCTGAACCTCAGCCTGTCCTTTCTTGGCAAGCACGTTGGTGATCGCCGCGGTGAGGGTGGTTTTGCCGTGGTCAACGTGGCCGATGGTGCCGATATTGACGTGGGGCTTGTTCCTTTCGAACTTCTCGCGTGCCATGGGTTTTTAAAGAATCGGGGGTTGGATTGGGAGGAGTGTAGAGATCAGGAATTGCCCTGATTCTTGGAGATGATGGCCTCGGCCACATTGCGAGGAACTTCGGCGTAATTGTCGAATTCCATCGAGAAGATGCCCCGACCCTGGGTCATGGAACGGAGCTCGGTGGCATATCCGAACATCTCAGCCAGGGGAACCTTGGCTGCAATCTTGGATGTGCCGTCGTCAACCGACTGGCCCTCAACCTGCCCTCGACGGGAAGACAGGTCGCCGATGATCGAGCCAAGGAAATCCTCGGGGACCTCGACCTCGACCTTCATCATCGGTTCAAGCAGTACAGGGTTGCACTTCTTGACGCCGTCTTTGAAGGCCAGGGATCCGGCGATCTTGAAGGCCATCTCCGACGAGTCCACATCGTGATAGGAGCCATCGGTCATGGTGACCTTCACGTCGATCAGTGGGAAACCGGCGATCACACCGGATTCGCAAGTTTCCTTCATGCCCTGTTCTGCGGGCTTGATGTACTCCTTGGGAACAATTCCACCAACGATTTTGTTGACGAATTCGAAACCTGTACCAGGTTCCCCTGGTTCCATTTCGATCACCACATGGCCGTATTGGCCCTTACCACCGGTCTGGCGTGAGAACTTACCCTCGCCGCCGGCGGAGCTGCGGATGGTTTCGCGGTAAGAGACCTGTGGCGCACCAATGTTGGCTTCCACTTTGAATTCCCGCAGCATGCGGTCCACCAGGATTTCCAGGTGGAGCTCGCCCATTCCGGCGATCACGGTTTGGCCGGTTTCCTGATCGGTATTGACGCGGAAGGTGGGATCTTCCTCAGCCAGCGACACCAAGGCCTTGGACAGCTTTTCCATATCGCCCTTGGTTTTGGGCTCAACGGCGACAGAGATCACCGGTTCTGGAATGAACAGGGTCTCAAGGACGATTGAGTCAGTGGCGGAGCAGAGAGTATCTCCAGTGGTGGTGTTCTTCAGTCCGAGCACGGCACCTAGGTCACCAGCACGGAGCTGATCCACCTCCTCACGGTCGTCAGCTTTGAGGACGACAAGACGGGAGATGCGCTCTTTTTCGTCCTTCGTCGAGTTGAGAACGTAGCTGCCTTTCTCGAGAATTCCGGAGTACATCCGGACGAAGGTGAGTTTTCCGTAAGGGTCAGCCATGACCTTGAACGCCAGAGCACTGAACGGTGCGCTGTCATCGGAGGGGCGAACCGCTTCCGTGCCATCAGGGAGGATTCCCTGGATGGGTGGAACGTCGATTGGAGCAGGCAGGTAGTCGATGACGGCATCGAGCACCAACTGCACACCTTTGTTTTTGAAAGCCGAGCCACAGAGCACCGGTACAAGACCGTGCTTGAGAACACCATCTCTGATTCCTTTCTTCAGCTCCTCAATACTCAGTTCGCCGGATTCGAGGAATTTCTCAATCAGGGCTTCGTCGGTTTCTGCGACGGTCTCCATCAAGGTTGCACGCCACTCGGCCACCTCGTCGGCCATGTTTGCGGGCACGGCAGCTTCTTCAATATCCGTGCCGAGGTCGTTTTTATAGATGTAAGCCTTGTTGGAGACGAGATCGATGATTCCGCTGAGCTCGCCTTCCGCACCGATCGGCAGCTGAATAGGAATGGCGTTCGCTTTCAGGCGATCCTTGATCTGGCCATGCACCTTGAGGAAGTCGGCACCTGTGCGATCCATTTTGTTGACGAACACCATCCTTGGAACGGAATAGCGATCGGCCTGACGCCAGACGGTCTCAGACTGGGGTTGCACACCACCAACTGCGCAGAAAACAGCGATCACACCATCAAGGACACGCATGGAGCGCTCAACTTCGATGGTGAAGTCGACGTGGCCCGGAGTATCAATAATGTTGATCCGGTGGTCCTGCCATGCCGTGGAGATGGCAGCAGCGGTGATGGTGATACCCCGCTCACGCTCCTGGGCCATCCAGTCGGTCACGGCGGCGCCATCGTGCACCTCACCAATCTTGTGAACAACACCCGAATAAAAGAGGATGCGCTCAGTTGTGGTGGTTTTGCCGGCATCGATGTGTGCAGCAATACCGATATTTCTGACGCGTTCCAGGGGGAAGTCGCGAGCCACAGGAATTCTCCGGGGTTGAGGCGTTAAAAGGCGGGTGAGACTCTACAAGCCAGCTGCAGACATCGATGGTGTCACTGCTGGCGTGCCGGAGATCAATAGCGGTAATGGGCGAAAGCCTTGTTGGCTTCTGCCATCTTGTGGGTTTCTTCTCGCTTGCGAACTGCACTGCCAGCCTCATTGGCGGCGTCCATCAGTTCACCAGCGAGTTTCTGAGACATGCTGCGGCCGTTACGAGCGCGGGAAAAGCTCACGAGCCAGCGCAGGGCCATGGCGGTGCCACGCTCCTGACGAACTTCCATCGGCACCTGATAGGTGGCACCACCCACTCGTCGTGCGCGAACCTCGACCAGGGGAGTTGCATTTTTCACCGCTGTTTCAAACAGCTCCAGGGGGTCACCACCGGTGCGCTCATTGATCAGTCCGAAGGCGTCGGACAGGATGCGCTGAGCCGTTGACTTCTTTCCGTGCTGCATCAGACGGGCCACCATCATCGTGGCCAGACGGCTGTTGAACTGCGGATCAGGAAGAATCGGGCGCTTTACAGCGGCATTACGGCGGGACATCGGAGCTCAGTTCGTGGGTATTGGGAAATGGTGTTGAACGTCGTTCAGCAAGGAATCATTCCTTCGGGGTCTTCGCGCCGTACTTGGAGCGGGATTGACGCCGATCCTTCACGCCGGCGGTGTCCAGCGTTCCGCGGATGATGTGGTAGCGGACTCCGGGAAGATCTTTCACACGACCACCGCGGAGCAACACCACTGAGTGCTCCTGCAGGTTATGGCCGATGCCACCGATGTACGCAGTCACCTCAAAACCTGAGGTGAGACGCACACGAGCCACCTTGCGCAGCGCTGAATTGGGCTTTTTCGGCGTGGAGGTGTAAACGCGGGTGCAGACACCGCGCCGCTCGGGACAAGCCTTCAGGGCCGGGGATTTCGTTTTGGCCTTGAGGCGTGAACGCTCAGTGCGGATCAGCTGTTGGATGGTTGGCATCGAGGGTCGGTGAGCGGTCGGACGCTCCGACCAGATTCGACAATTCGCCACGATACCGGTTGACGGTCCCGCTCAGGGACGACTGAATGAACTTCCGCAGGTGCATGGAGTGACGCCATCGCTGCTGCGGATCAGAAAACCACCGCCGCTGAGATCCCCTCGGTAGTCGAGACAGAGGCCTTCGAGCTGCTTCAGTTGGCTTGATCTGGCATGAAGCGTCACCCCATCGGCACGGGCGACGGGCTCTCCAGCCAGGTGGCCGGCGCGGATTCGGATCGCGTGATCAGCGCATTCGCCAGGCAGAAGTTCAAGGTGCATTTCCCCTGGTGTGCCGGCCACAGCGGCCTGACGTCCCAATTCCGCGGCGGCGGCTGTGGTGAGGCGCAGGTTGGCGGCCATGTACTTCTCCGGAAACGCGATTCATCGTGACAGGCGTTTAAAGCGGAACCAGCCCGAGCCCGTTGTGAACCCTTGGGGTGCCCGCTCGACCATTCATCACGGTGTGCCCACCCGCGACAACAGTTGTTGAGCTGCCGCCATCGAGATTCAGGGCGTCCTGCAAGCCCAGTTGCTTCGCTGCCAGAGCGGTTTCCAGCAACGTTGGCCCACCGCTGTCACCACCACCACCGGTGCCACGCAACGTCATCAACCAGGTGCCGCCTCGGCCCTGCCCGACAACAGTGCGTGGTGCCGTCAGGGCCAGAAAGCCTGGGCTGAAACCTTCAGCACGGCCATCCAGCACGATTCTGCCGTTCTGCAACAGCAGAGGCCCGCCCCCCAGAACGTGCTGCCACTGATCCAACCCTGATCGACTCCCTGTGCTGATCCATACCTGATCGCCTGGTTTGGCAGGCAGGGCTGCGCCGCCGCGGGCCACCAAGAGATCCGCTGTGTCAGGGATCGCGACCCCCCGCTTAAGACGGTCGTGCTCAATGTGGATTTTCACGACGCCCCCATGGATGAGAATGGCTTCCTCCTGGCCGCTGAGTGGGCGATACACCGGCCCCCAATCGCGGGTGTATCGACTGAGCCCGCGTTGAACGTATCCACTGTTGAGCTGGTCGATCCTGTGGCCTTGCCCGGTATTGCTCCAGAGGGTCTGCTGCAACTTCAAACGACCGAAGTGCAATCTGCGGGAATTGGTCCAGGCGATCACGCCACGGTTGAGGATCGGGCCAGACAGCCAGCGATTGTTGAGGCGAAGCGCGCCAAGCGGCACTTCGATGATGCGATTGAAGAAGCCGCCATTCACCGCCACCACCGCTCTTGCTGACTGCGCGAGTTGGGGCAGGAATTGGAGCCCTGTCTGAGTGTTGGCCTTGGTGAGTGGCTTGAGCCCCAGGCCGATCGTTGGTAGGTCGCCACCTGCGCGCACCAACTCCAGGGGTTTGACCCCCACCTTGAGCATGCGGCGTTCCAGCACAAGACCGCGGCGCAGCCAGGCTGCAACAGCCGGACTGTGGAGGGTCTGGGGCGTTGCTGTCGCAGAGGTGCCCGGATTGACTCCGTCGAGCACCAGCCGCCATGGTTGGGCAAGGCTCAAACTCTTCAGCCGTGTGGCCTGACCCGGCAGCAGCACGCCTTGGCTCCGCAGCTGTGGGCGAAGCCCCAGCCTCTCAAGGGTGTGACGTTGCGCAGGGTTGAGGTGGAGACCGAGATACAGGTCATCGCCGAGGCGTTGAACTAACAGTGGTGCATCGAGATCCAGCACCAGCCGGGCTGCTGTCTTGCCCTTGCCGCGGCGCATTTTCTCAAGCCGAGCGGTGGGGAGGGTGAGCTCCAACACACTCCCGTTGCGGCGCAGATTGACTCCTGTGGCCAGAAGCCATTCGGCGACCTCCAGCCCCACCTCATCGCCCAGGGTGATGCGGGGTATCTCGATCAGGGTCCTGCGTCGCCCGAACCATTCGAGCTCTCCTCCGATGCGGCGGAACCCCAGTTGTGACTCCAGTACATCCAGGGGAAGCCAAAGCTGTTTCGGTCGACCAGGGTTACTGCCCTGCCAGCTCCAGGGCGACCGCAGCTCCTGGCCACCAATTAACAAACGGTCCCCTTCAGCGGAAGGCCCCAGGCGGTGCTCCGGCAAGGGCTCGGGCAGCGGCGGCAGGGGAAGCATGGGGGGGATTTGGGAGGTGGGCGCCTGCCTAGGATTACTCGCGTAGATGGTTTCCGCAGAGCTCGACGCTGCAAACCATGTGAACGACTGGAACGCCCTATGTCAGACCTGCTTCGCCCCGTTGCCTGGCCCTACAGCGATAGTGCTGCGCCCGAGGCTGTGGCTGGTGAAAAGGACGCCTGCGGTGTGGGCTTTCTGGCTCAGTTGCAGGGGGAAGCCAGTCATTGGGTGCTGGAGCAGGCGCTCAGAGGTCTGGGTTGCATGGAGCATCGTGGCGGCTGCGGCGGTGATGGTGACTCCGGTGACGGTGCCGGTGTGCTTTGCCAGATCCCCTGGGGCTACTTAAAAGACGTCTGGCCGGAAGCGGCTGCAGCAAAAGGCCTCGGCATGATGTTCATGCCGAAGGACCCAGATTGTCGTGAGGATGACCGCCGCCTCTGTGATGAGGAGGCCAGGGCTCTCGGTTTGCGCCCCCTTGGATGGCGAACTGTTCCTGTGGACCCAACGGTGCTCGGCACCATGGCCCATGAAACAGCTCCGGTCATTGAGCAGTGGGTGCTCGATGGCGATGCCGAAGATGCTGCCTTTGAAGGCCTTTTGCTGCGCTTGCGTCGTCGGATCGGAGCCCGAATTCGTGCTGCTTTCGGGGCTGATGGTGCTCACGACCTGTACGTCGCTTCCCTGAGCAGCCGAACGGTTGTCTACAAGGGCATGGTCCGTTCCGAGGTGTTGGCGCGGTACTACGCCGACCTCCGCGACCCACGCTTTGCTGTGAGTTTTGCGGTTTACCACCGCCGCTTCAGCACCAACACCCTGCCTCGTTGGCCTTTGGCCCAGCCGATGCGCTTGTTGGGCCACAACGGCGAGATCAATACTTTGTTGGGCAATCTCAACTGGGCTAAGGCATCGGAAGCAACGCTCGAAAATGTCTGGGGTGACGCAGCGGATGACCTCATCCCGGTCGTCAATCCCGCTTTCAGCGATTCGGCGAACCTCGATGCCACGTTGGAACTGATGGTCCGCAGCGGCCGAACCATCACCGACAGCCTGATCACTCTGGTTCCGGAAGCGTTTCGCAACCAGCCTGATCTCGACAGCCGTCCAGATGTGACGGCCATGTACGAATTCAATGCCGGGATTCAGGAGCCCTGGGACGGACCGGCCCTGCTGGTGTTCGCGGATGGAAAGCGTGTGGGCGCAACGCTCGACCGCAACGGTTTGCGTCCGGCGCGGTGGTGCACCACCGCGGACGGTTTTGTGATCATGGGATCCGAGACCGGTGTCGTGGATCTCAGCGGCAAAACTGTTGTGCAGAAGGGTCGGCTTGGCCCTGGGCAGATGTTGGCCGTTGATCTGGAGAGGGGTCAGTTATTGGACAACTGGTCGGTGAAGGAAGACGCCGCATGCCGTTTCCCTTACACGCAATGGCTTCAGCAGCATCGCCGCAACGTTGAACCACAGCCCTGGACCCAGAACCGCCAGGTGGGTGAGTTGGATCTGCTTCGGTTGCAGACGGCGATGGGCTTCACCGCCGAAGACTTCGACATGATCATCGAGGACATGGCTGCCCTCGGCAAAGAGCCCACCTACTGCATGGGAGATGACATCCCGCTGGCGGTGCTCTCCAACAAGCCACATCTCCTTTACGACTATTTCAAGCAGCGATTCGCTCAGGTCACCAACCCTCCGATTGACCCCCTGCGCGAAAAGCTCGTGATGAGCCTTGAGATGCATCTCGGTGAGCGCCGTCCGGCCCTGAAGCCCCAGGCGGAGGCCGCGGCGGTGATCCATCTCGAGACTCCGGTTCTGAACGAGGGCGAGCTGGCCGCGATCGGTCAGCAAGGTCTCACGGTGACGACCCTTTCCACCCAGTTGGGCGTTGAAGCCTGCACCGGTGGTCTGAAGCCATCCCTCGATGCTCTCTGTGAAGCTGCCGAACAGGCGGTACTCGGCGGTGCTCAGGTGCTTGTGCTCTCTGATCGGGTTGATGCTTCAGGTGCCGCCGCCCAGGTCAATGCCACTACGGCGGCGATGCCGGCCCTGCTCGCCGTCGGCGCCGTTCATCACCATCTGCTGCGTCGGAAGCTTCGGCTGCGGTGTTCTCTCGTTGCTGATACCGCTCAGTGCTGGAGCACGCACCACATCGCCTGCCTGATCGGTTACGGCGCTAGTGCGGTCTGCCCTTGGCTGACATGGGAAACCACCCGCCATTGGCTCGAGCACCCCAAGACCAAGAAGCGGATCGAGCAGGGCAAGCTGCCGTCCCTGGATGCGGAGAGGGTGCAGGCCAATGTTCGAATCTCCCTGGAGAACGGATTGCGCAAGATCCTCTCCAAGATCGGCATCTCGCTGCTCGCCAGTTACCACGGTGCTCAGATTTTTGAAGCCATCGGTCTTGGAGCCGATGTGATCGAGACGGCCTTCACGGGCACCACCAGCCGGGTTGCAGGCATGACGTTGGCGGAGCTCGCTAATGAAACTCTGTCGATGCATGCCAAGGCCTTCCCTGAACTGGATCGCAGCAAGCTCGAATTCATCGGCTTCGTGCGGTACCGCAGCGGTGCCGAATACCACCGCAACAACCCTGAACTTTCCAAGGCACTGCACAAGGCGGTGGCTCAGGGGCCTGGTTACGACCACTTCTCCACGTATCAGGCGCTTCTGAAGAACCGTCCGGTGATGGCTCTGCGTGATCTGGTGGAGTTCAAGCTGGCGCCAACACCGGTGCCCCTGGATCAGGTGGAGGGTGTGGAAAGCATTTGCAAGCGCTTCTGCACCGGTGGCATGAGCCTTGGCGCTCTGTCCCGTGAAGCCCATGAGGTCCTTGCGGTTGCGATGAACCGCATCGGCGGCAAGAGCAACAGTGGTGAGGGTGGGGAAGATCCAGCCCGTTTCCAGGTGCTGAATGATGTCGACGACGACGGTCGCTCCGCCTCGTTCCCCAGCATCGGAGGACTTCGCAACGGTGATACGGCCTGCTCCGCCATTAAGCAGATCGCATCGGGTCGTTTTGGTGTCACCGCTGAATATCTGCGCAGTGGCAAGCAGCTGGAAATCAAGGTTGCCCAGGGTGCCAAGCCTGGGGAAGGCGGCCAGTTGCCTGGCCCCAAGGTGGACACCTACATCGCCTGGTTGCGAAACAGCAAGCCGGGGGTGGCCCTGATCTCACCGCCTCCCCACCACGACATCTATTCAATCGAGGATCTGGCTCAACTGATCCATGACCTTCATCAGGTTCACCCAGCAGCACCGGTGAGCGTGAAGCTGGTCGCCGAGATCGGCATCGGCACGATTGCCGCGGGTGTTGCCAAGGCCAATGCAGATGTGATTCAGATTTCCGGCCACGATGGCGGCACCGGGGCCTCTCCACTCAGTTCGATCAAGCACGCCGGCGGTCCATGGGAACTGGGC
Source organism: uncultured Synechococcus sp. (assembly GCA_913050105.1). Taxonomy (GTDB): domain Bacteria; phylum Cyanobacteriota; class Cyanobacteriia; order PCC-6307; family Cyanobiaceae; genus Parasynechococcus. The sequence continues at coordinate 949 of CAJWZN010000008.1, read as the reverse complement.
CTCACGGAAGTGCATCGATCTCTGCTGGAGAACGGTCTCCGTGACCGTGTCCTGTTGCGGGCTGACGGCGGTCTCAAGACCGGTTGGGATGTAGTGATCGCAGCGCTGCTGGGGGCTGAGGAATATGGCTTCGGCTCCATCGCGATGATCGCCGAAGGCTGCGTGATGGCCCGCGTCTGTCACCTCAACAGCTGCCCCGTTGGCGTGGCAACGCAGAAGGAGAACCTCCGCCAACGCTTCACCGGTGTGCCGGAGCACGTGGTCAATTTCTTCTGGTACGTGGCTGAGGAGGTGCGTCAGCTGATGAGCCTGCTGGGGGTCACACGGTTTGAGGAGCTGATCGGTCGTGCTGATCTGCTTCAGCCCCGGGATGTGGATCTGGCCAAGACCCGGTGCGTGGACCTCTCAAGCCTGCTGGCGCCGATTAAAGGTTCCGATAACCGCAGTTGGCTTCAGCACAGTGCCGAAGTCCATGGAAACGGCCCGATCCTCGAAGACCAGCTCCTGGCCGACCCGGAGCTGATGGCAGCGATCGAAAGCCATGGCAGCGTCAGCCGCACGATCGACATCATCAATACAGATCGCAGCGTCTGTTCCCGTCTTGCGGGTGAGATCGCCCAGCGCCATGGAAACCGCGGTTTTGAGGGCCAGCTCGATCTCAAGTTCCGTGGTGCCGCCGGCCAGAGTTTCGGTGCCTTTCTGGTTCAGGGCCAAAACGTTCTCCTTGAGGGTGAAGCCAACGACTACGTGGGCAAATGCATGAACAGCGGCCGTATCACCCTGGTGCCCGCTGATGAGACCGCGAACCCAGGCGATCAGGTGATCCTCGGCAACACCTGCCTCTATGGCGCCACAGGGGGTGAGCTGTTTGCCCATGGCCGGGCCGGCGAGCGCTTTGGTGTACGCAACAGTGGCGCTCGAACCGTTGTCGAAGGTGCTGGAGACCACT
>CAJWZN010000007.1 GCA_913050105.1 uncultured Synechococcus sp. | reverse complement strand
GAGCTTTTGGATCCGGAGCGGCGACCCCTGTTGATCGCCAGCACGGCCGAACTTGCTGCAGAGCAGCGTTTCGACTGGATCGGCGGTCGCCTCGGCTCAGCTGATCTGGTGTCATTCGACTGGCAGCAACTGGCATCAATGCTGGATCGCCACAGCCACGGCAAGGCAGGACTGCGGCTTTTGATCAGCCGTGCCGTGGCGGGCCCGGCCGGCGCCTTAATCAGCCAAAACCCTGAGGCGACCCAACTTGAAGCTCTGGTGGCCCGGGAACAGGAATGGCTCCTGCACCTGCAGCCGCAGACCGAGCTTCTGGAGGCTCTGGGTTGGCAACTTCACAGTCAGCTCTGGCAGGAAACCATTGCCATGGCCGGCGGCAAGACCCTGGTGGAGCGTTGGCTGCAGGAGGGTTCCCACTACATGCAGATGCTGGGAGAGCAGTCCACCAGCAGCTTGAAGCAGCTACGCCAGCTACTGGATCAGTACGGCGGCAAAAGCCTGGCCCTGCCGTTGCAGCATCAACTAATCAGCGGATCCCGCCATGCGACTTAACGCGAGCCGCGGACCGACTCGGCCTGCACGCACGCGGGCAGAAAGACATACCAGGACAACAGGGAGGTGGCCTGAGCTCCGCTTACCTTTTCAGGTGCGCAGACGTTCTGCTTGCCGTCATTCCTTCCGTTGTCAGCCAGACGGAAGTCAACGGGCAGTTCTTTCATGATGCCGACAGGACTGATGGATCCATCCCTGGCGTCTCCGATGATGGCAGCCCGAAGAGCGGAAGCCGCAGTTGTCTTCTCGCGCCAGAAGGGAACATACGACCGGGTTTGATCCTTGAGGAAGGCTTCACCGGCCTGGGAATAAAGAAATCGCGACACGTCGACCAGGTTGACCTCGTAAGTCTTGGTGAAACCAAACCGGAGCTCCTCAGCGGTCCAACCCGAGTTGCGGATGGCTTCCTGCAAGGCACGGTCTGAGATCTCGCCGTGCACGAAAAAAGCTTCGAAGTCGCTGAAGTTGGTGGTGCTGACGGATCCACCCGTGTTCCAACGCACAGGGCGTTCAGTATCGGCTTTTGCTGTAGGTCCAATAGATGCAGCGAAAGATATGCCCAGCAGCAAACACGCCCCTATGCGGTTGATCACGGAAGGAACAGTGGTCGTTGCGTCAACGTAGGAGACATTCCACGGGTCGACTCAAGAGATAAGCAAAAGCGTGCACAGTCGACGTGGCTCAGCACCTGTATGTCTCTAAAGGCTGCCAGCCTTCAGAGCATTCCGAGGCCCCTGTGAGCGCAGCCGGTTTGCCGACGTCCATGCAAGCCAAAGTCGCCAGACGGCTTGCAACAGAGCGGAAAGCATCTGTGATGGGGTCATCGCCGCTACTGAGCCACCAGATCAACGCAGGCAGACAGGGCCAATCTGTCCTCCGCCAGCCACGGCAACGAGCCAAGGATCAAGGCTGAATCGGCAGATGGAAACAGCTTGTTTGCTGCCGGAATGACGAGCCACACCGGACTTCGCGGTGCAGCCCCATTGCCCCAGATCCTTCGCCAGGCTGCCTCGCTGCCATTTGATAGACGCTTCCTTCGCGACCCACTGGCTTAGTACTGCCAATCGCAATCTCTCCCCTTGCAGTGGTTGCAACTCATGGCAGTCGTCTGGAGTGAAAAAACGAGCGGCCAACGCAGCAGCGGGGAAACAACGATCCAAGCGCTCAAGATCAACGCCAATGGGCTGAATGGACCAGGCCATTGCCATCGCATCACGGCAGTGACTGAGGCTGATCCAACCCCAGCCCGGCGGAAGTCTCGGTGGAGCACCAGGCGGGGCGGTTAAAGGCACCTCTGAAGGGTCCAGATCAAAACAATCCGCCAGACAACGACGCATCCACAACCTTGAGCGGCGGAAGCTCGATCGACGCATCCCACTCAGACCGTTGGCATCCCGAACCTCCTGGCTCGAGAGAGTGACTCCCACTGGGTCAGGGTTGTTGTGCGACACCAGCCAGACGGCCGTTACGCTTCGATCCTCAAGTTGAGGCAGCTGACATGGCTCTCCAGATCGGTGATCCGGCACCTGATTTCACACTCCCCAATCAGAACGGTGAGCCGGTTCAGCTGTCATCCCTGCGCGGCCAACGGGTGGTTATTTATTTTTATCCCAAGGACGCCACTCCGGGCTGCACGAAGGAGGCCTGTAACTTCCGGGATCGCTGGGACCTGTTGGAGCAGAACGGGATCCAGGTGCTGGGTATCAGCAAGGACAACGCTGCATCACACACCAAGTTCATCAGCAAGCACACGCTGCCGTTCACGCTGCTGACCGATGAAGAGCCTTGTGCTGTCGCCAGCAGCTACGGCAGCTACGGCCTGAAGAAATTCATGGGCCGCGAATACATGGGCATGATGCGCCACACCTTTGTTGTCGATGCCGATGGGAAGGTCGAGAAGATCTACCTCAAGGTGAAATCAGCGTCCATGGCGGATGATCTGATCAACGACCTGAATCTGGGCTGAACTGATCCATCAGCTGAACCATCGCCTGAAGCTGAAGGGTCGAATCAGATCGGCAAGCCACACCGCGATGGTTGAGCTCTGTCTCAAGCAAAGAGGCATCCCCTCCGCATAACCAGAGAGAAGCTCCACTGCTTCGTTGCGCGTCCTGCACTGCCGCAACAACAGACTGGACCACACCGCGACGCATCGCCTCATCCGTCGCTGCAGGGAAGCGGTCCTTTGGGAGCTGATCGAGCTTGACTTCATCAGGGAGCAACGTTGTTCCCTGGCCCATGCTGCGCAACTGAAGGGTCAACCCTGGCATCAGCTGACCACCCAGGAAATGTCCACGGCCATCCAAAAGCGTGAGGCTCAACACGGTGCCGGCATCCGCCAGAAGCAAGCCTCGGCCAGACGATTCAGGTAAATGCTGTTCCCTCCGCCAGGCTTCCCACGCTCCAAGAGCTCGATCGACACCAAGCCAGGGGGGACATCCAGCAAGCGGCACATGCTGCAGTTGCAGTCTCGGAAAGCTTGGAGCATCCAGGAGCTGGGGAGGGATCGCTCCAACAGCCGCCCACACCAGAGGTTGTGAACCGAGGCGTTGGGGATCCGGCTCCGTGTGATCAAAACGCCATTGCGCTTGATTCCACTCAGCCCAATGCCAGCGGCTGTTACCGATCAGCAGAGCACGCTGCAACAACACCTTCAGATGCCATCGCCCATGAGACCTTCCACTGCATCCTGCGGGAGATGAATGCCGCACTCCTGCTTGAGGCCACCGAAGCGGGTCTCGCGACCACTCTGCTCACCACCGTCCGGACCGCTTGAGTGCCAGTCTCCAACCGTCGAGTAACCCTGCTCGAACAGCGGATGCTGAGGGAGGTTGTACTCCTGCATGTAGTAATAGATGTCCCTAGGGGTCCAATCCAGCAGGGGCCTCAGTGAGAGACGTTCCCTGATGGGGTCCAACCAACTCATGGCACGGCGGTGATCGGTCTGGCTGCTGCGAACGCCGCTGGCCCAGCAGGTGACGCCCTGGTCCGCCATGGCCTGTTCCAGGGGCTCAACCTTGCGGATGCGGTGGTAAGTCTCCAGATCAAGTACATCCCCCGTCTCCCAGAGACGACCATGCAAAGCCTCCATACGCGCTGGAGAGATGGTGCTCTGCGAAACGACAAGACGCACTTTGAACAGCTCGATGAGCTGTTCGCTGTATCGATAGGTCTCCTCGGGGAGATAGCCGGTGTCAACCCAGATCACCGGCACGGAATGCCCCTCGGGAAGCCTGCTGAGCATGTGCAGCAGCACGGACGACTGAATACCGAAACTTGTGGTGAGAGCAAAGCCATCGGCGAACTGCTCAACAGCCCAGGCCAGGCGTTGGGGAGCTGTCAGCGATTCGAGGCGATCACGGGCCGCATCGAGATCCTCCCGAATCAACGTGCGCATCATCCCCTGTGATCCCTCCGAGATCGCTCCATCCTCCCCTGCCGGCGGAACGGATGAGGTCCCTATGGTTTTTGCAGAACAGGGCTCCACATGACGTCCCCACAGAACGCGACGAATTCCGTGGTGGTGGTTGGAGGTGGATTCGGCGGATTGTTCAGCGCCCTGGCCATCCGAGAGCGTCTGCCTGAAAGGCCTGTGGTGGTGCTCGAACCACACAGCAACTTTGTTTTTCAACCCCACCTGTATGAGCTGCTCAGCGGTGAAATGCAGAGCTGGGAAGTGGCACCGCGTTATCGAGACCTGCTGAGTTCGCGACAGATGGTCTGGCTGCAGGAACGTGTGAACCGGATCGATTTGGACGCTGGTTATCTGACCACTGACAAGGGAAGCCGGCTGGAATGGGGAGATCTGATCCTGGCAACAGGCACGGAACCCAACGATTTCGGTATCCCAGGAGTCAGTCAGCACGCCCAGGGGTTTCACAACCTGAATGATGTCGCCACGCTGCGGGAACGCATTCACCTCTTGCGTCAGCAGCGGAAATCCGATGCTGCTCTTGTCATCGTCGGGGCCGGCCCAACCGGTGTCGAGCTGGCCTGCAAACTGGCGGACCTGCTGGAGGGCAGTGCCCTGATTCACCTCATTGAGGTTGGTGATGAAATCCTTGCCCGCAGCCGATCCTTCAATCGAACCAAAGCTCAGGCAGCCCTCGAACGACGCCAGATCAGGCTGCATCTCAACACAAGCGTGACCGCTGTCACAGACACCCAGGTTCAGCTCGCTGGAGGCACGTCCCTGCGGCATGACGGGCTGATCTGGAGTGGCGGCAGTCGACCATCGCTACCGCCACTGAAACCGGAATCGCTGGTCGAACGGCGGGGCATCAGCATCAATGCGGATCTGCGGGTCAGTGGCCAGGCCAATGTGTTTGCCATCGGAGATAGCTCCCACCACGCCGAAGCCCCTTGGCCAGGTACGGCGCAGGTCGCCATGCAGCAGGGAGAAGCCGTTGCAGCCGCATTGGCGGCGATGGCAGCCGGACAGGAGCCCGAGCCGTTTGAGTTCCAAGATCGCGGTGAAATGCTCAGTCTTGGCCTCGGCGACGCGACTCTGACCGGTCTTGGAATCACCCTTGCGGGTCCTCTGGCCTTCAACTTGCGCCGTGCCACTTACCTCACCCGTCTGCCAGGAATGTCCTTGGGACTGCGGTCGGCTGGGGCCTGGCTGCTGAATCGTTGAGACAAGCTCACCTCGGCGGAAGAACCAAGGGCCTGCGCCCCGGTCAACTACGACAGCTTGATCGACTGAGCCAACGCCGCCATCCGGAAGACAGTGGGGCCGACCTGCTCACCCTGGAGCGTTTGGCCGCTTTGGTGAATGAGCTGGAGCTATCGATGCACCTCGTGCTCGATGGCCGCGGCCTCTGTCGTTTGCTCTGGCTGGGTCCCCTGGCGGGTTCAGACAATCTTCGGGACCAGCTGCCAGCATCTCCGCGCCGCAGCAGTGGCGGCTGGCGGCTGGTGAGCTGTCCTTTCCAGCGCCAAGGGCTTCAGGCGACAGGCGCCGATGCTGTGCTCGCTCTCGATTTCGTCTCCCACAGCTGGCTGCGCTTCGCGCCCAATCCAGGCGTCGATGGCCTTCGACAAGCCGAACTGCTGCAACCCGATCGCAAGGCAACAGGAGGCTGGCACCCCCTCGACCGCGGCGACCTGAGGGACCTCTGCCGGTTGGACTTCACCGCCCGAGGAGGACAGCAAGAGGAACAGGCCATTCCATCCAGCCACAGCGCAGAAGAAACGGTGCTGCTGCTCACCCTGACGGACAGCGACCGATTACGCGGTGAAAGAGAGTTGGCGGAGCTGGAAGGTCTGGTGCGCAGCGCAGGAGCCCGGCCCGTCGCTGTGATCAACCAGCGCTCCGGCAGCGCCAACCCCCAGACGCTCTGGGGCACAGGGAAACTGCAGGAAGCTGCGCTTGAGGTACGCCGCAGCAGGGCCTCCCTGGTGGTGACCGATCGTGAATTGACCCCGGTGCAGGCTCGCAACCTGGAGCGATTACTCGAATGCCCGGTCTCCGATCGCAGCGAACTGATTCTCGACATTTTTGCCCAGCGGGCAGGCAGTGCCGCTGGCCGGTTGCAGGTGGAACTGGCGCAGTTGCGCTATCGCCTGCCACGGCTCCTGGGCCGAGGGCGCAGCCTGTCCCGACAGGGTGGTGGCATCGGCACCCGAGGGCCTGGGGAAACTCAGTTGGAAAAGGATCGCCGCGCCATCAGCCGCAGGATCGAGCGACTGATGCGCGACCAGCAGCAGCTGCAGCGACACCGCAGTCGCCTGCGGGATCAACGCCGAAATCTGCCCCGCGTTGCCCTTGTCGGATACACCAACGCCGGCAAATCCAGCCTGCTGAATGCCCTCTGCGGACGTCGGGAGTCCGACCGGGTCCTGGCGGAGAACAAGCTTTTTGCCACGCTCGATCCGACCACACGACGGCTGGAGCTGCCCTGCCCCGGACAACGGCCCGACCGGGTGCTGCTCACTGACACCGTTGGCTTCATCCGGGATCTTCCAGCCCCCCTGGTGGAAGCATTCCGCGCCACTCTTGAAGAAGCCCTTGATGCCGACGTGCTGCTTCTGGTGGTGGATCTGGCTGATACCGACTGGCAAGGGCAGCTCGGCACCGTTCACCGGTTGCTGGATTCGCTTGGCAGCCAGGCCCTGCGACGGGTGGTGGCCAATCAGATTGATCGCTGCCCGCTCGATGCGATTGAAGCCATCCGCCGGGAAGAGCCTCAGACCTTGTTCCTATCGGCCAAACGTGGCGATGGATTGAAAGGGCTCCAAGACTGGCTGCGTGACCAGTTCTTCGATCCCAGGGCAGAATCAACGCCAGAGATGGAAGTGCCGCAGCACGAATGGCCGAGCTGATTGGTGCGTTAAACGATCCCGAGGCACTGATCACCCTGGCCGTCCTGTTGCTGGCGGTCGTGCTGTTCATCAGCGGGGCCCTGGCACCCGAGCTCACCGGCCTGCTCAGTCTGGGATTGCTGATCGCCACTGGGGTGCTGACCCCGCCGGAGGCACTGGCGGGCTTCGGCAGTCCAGCCCTGATCACTCTGATGGGTCTGTTTCCCGTTTCCGCGGCACTGTTCAAAAGCGGTGCACTCGACCGTCTGCGAGCGTTGATTGCATCGGATCGCATCCGATCCCCGCGGCGGCTGATCGCCCTGATGGCCTTCGTGATCGCACCCGTTTCAGGAATCGTTCCCAACACCCCTGTGGTGGCATCACTGCTGCCTGTGATGGAGAACTGGTGCCATCGCCGTGGGATCTCACCGTCCCGGGTGCTGTTGCCGCTGTCCTTTTCCACCGTGCTGGGGGGAACACTCACGCTGCTGGGCAGCTCGGTGAATCTGCTGGTGAGCGATATCAGCCAGCAGCTGGGCTACGGCTCGTTGGAACTGTTCAGTTTCACCCTGATCAGCGTGCCCATCTGGCTGACCGGTGCCGCCTACCTGGTGTTGGCTCCCCGGGTGTTGCTGCCCGACCGGGGACGCGCTGGAGACGAGCTCGGGTTGTCGCCACGCAGCAGCGGTTACTGCACGGAAGTGACAATCCCCCTGAATTCCGAGCTGGTGGGAGTCTCCCTGCACAACAGCCGGCTGCAGCGCCGGTTCGACGTGGATGTACTGGAGCTTCAGCGGGGAGATGAACGCCTGTTGCCCCCCCTTGCGGACCGCAAGCTTCGGGCCGGTGATCACCTGCTGTTGCGGGTGACCCGCGAAGACCTTCTGCGGCTGCAGCAGGACCACACCATTCAACTCACCACCCAGGGCCGAAACGCTGGATTCAACCTGGTTCAGGGCGACACCAGCGGACAGAGAACCGTTGAGGTTCTGCTCCCAGCAGGCTCCACCCTGGCCGGCGCAAGCCTGCGCGAACTCCGCTTCCGCCAACGCCATAACGCAACGGTTCTGGCCCTTCGCCGCGGTCAGGAGACCGTGCAGGAGCGACTGGGTCAGGCGGTGTTGCGGGAGGGCGACGTACTGCTGCTGCAGGCACCCCTCGATTCGATCCGAGGCCTCCAGGCCAGCAATGATCTGCTGGTGCTCGACCGGTTGGAAGACGACCTGCCGACGGTGCGACGCAAACCGTTGGTGGTCAGCATCGCCGTGCTGATGCTTCTGCTTCCAACACTGACGCCAGTGCCCTTGGTGGGCTCGGTTTTGCTGGCCACTGTTGCTGTTGTCGCAAGCGGCTGTCTCCGAGCTGGAGAGCTGCAGCGTGCCATTCGTCTTGACGTGATTCTGCTTTTGGGATCGCTGTCCAGCTTCAGCGCTGCGCTGAAGAGCACCGGCCTGGCCGATGGACTCGCCGGGGGGTTGGAGCGACTTCTGGACGGCTGGTCCACCTACGGATCCCTGATGCTGATTTTTATCGGCACAACATTGCTGACCCAGGTCATGAGCAACGCTGCATCGGTGGCCCTGCTGGCCCCTGTCGCTGTTCAGCTGGCCCCGACACTTGCGTTGCCCGCAACGGCCCTGCTGATCACCGTGCTGTTCGGCGCCAGCCAGTCGTTCCTGACGCCTGTGGGCTATCAGACCAACTTGATGGTGTTCGGTCCAGGCCGCTACCGCTTCCTCGATGTCACCCGATACGGCCTTGGACTGACACTGATCATGACCGTGCTGGTTCCGGCCCTGATCCTGTGGCGCTACGGCGCATCCTGATCAACAGTGATTTCACAACCGCCCTCACCGAACCCAGTGCCCCTTCGCAATGCGTTGAAACGCAGCCAGGGTTGGCAACGGCGCCTGACGGTGCCCCAATTCACGGTGGTGACCGGTTTGCTGGTGATTGTGATCGGCACAATTCTTCTGGCCACACCACTGTGCTCAGGCAGCAATGTGGGGCTCTGGGAAGCGCTGTTCACAGCCACGTCCGCCATCACCGTGACCGGTCTTTCGATCATTGACATCGGCACGGATCTCACCAGCTTCGGCCAGGCGGTTCTTGCCCTGATGATCCTCTCGGGTGGCCTCGGGCTGATGGCCATCACAACCTTCCTGCAGGGTTTCGTGGTGCAGGGAACTGGCCTGCGACGACGGCTGGACCGAGGTCAGACCCTGGATGAATTCGGTATCGGGGGGGTTGGCCGAACCTTTCGAGGCATCGCTCTGACTGCAGCCCTCGTGATTCTGCTGGGGGCGTTGGTGCTGTACAGCTTTGGATTCAGCGACATCCCGGACCGCGGCGAGCGACTCTGGGCCGCTTTGTTTCACAGCATCTCGGCATACAACAACGCTGGGTTCGGTCTCTGGTCCGACAGCCTTCAGCGCTACCACAACAATGTCGTTGTGAATGGCGTTGTGATGGTGTTGATCGTGATGGGAGGCCTGGGTTGGAGGGTCACCAGCGATCTCGCCAACCGGGGATTCCGCCCCCGTGTCGGTCGCCGTCGCCGACGGCTCAGTCTTCACACACGCCTTGTGCTTCGGACCACGGCACTGCTCGTGTTGTTCGGAACAGTGGGACTGGCACTGACGGAATGGCTCAACCGCGGCGAGGTGTTCATCGGCATGGACTGGCCGGAACGCTGGATGACAGCCCTGTTCGAATCGGTGACAGCCCGGACAGCGGGATTCACCACTGTTCCCTTCTCGCTCGAGAACATCACTGATTCGGGAACACTGCTGCTGATCACATTGATGTTCATTGGTGCGAGCCCAGGCGGCACAGGTGGAGGCATCAAGACAACAACTGTTGCAGCGCTGATGGCCGCTACCCGCTCCACATTGCGGGGTCGGGAAACCGTGGTGATTCGCAACCGCCAGATCTCGGACAAGGTTGTTTTGAGAGCCCTCAGCATCACCAGTGCATCGCTGCTTTTCGTGCTCGCCATGGCACTTTTACTAAGCATTGCCAGCAACCTCAACGGGGAGGAGCCGTTCACCTTCCTTGAGATGTTATTCACGTGCATCTCCGCCTTTGCAACCGTGGGGCTTGATCTGGGCATCACTGAGCAACTGGGGCGTTTCGGTCAGGGGGTGCTGATGCTGGGCATGTTTGTTGGGCGGCTGGGGATCCTGCTGCTGCTCAGTGCAATCTGGGAAGCGATGACCCAGGAACAGATCCATATGAATCGCCAGAATCGGATCGGATACCCGCGCGAAGATCTTTATGTCTGATCGTCGTGACCCGGGGTGCAACGCATGAGGGAGTGGTGGCAATGGAGCCCTCTACAGGAGTCGGAACGACTCAGCTTCGCGATCATTGGTGTGGGCCGTTTCGGCATAGCCGTATGCCGGGAGCTGCTCAACAGCGGCGCGGAAGTGCTGGCGGTGGACCGCTCCGAAAGGGCGATTGACGAGCTTCGTCAGCTGGAGCCCAGCATCGAGGCGCGCGTTGTGGACTGCACGGAAGAGGAAGCCCTGCGCGAAGCGGGGGTTCTGGATATGGACACCGTGGTTGTTGCCATCAGCGAGCCGATTGAAGCAAGCATCACGGCCACGCTGATCGTGAAAGATGGCGACGGCAGCCAGGTAAAGCAGGTCATCGCCAGAGCAACCAGTGATCTGCACGAAAAAATGCTCAAACGGGTGGGCGCCGATCGCGTGATCTTCCCCTCGCGCATGCAGGGGGAACGCCTGGGACTCGAGCTCGTCCGCCCCAACCTGATGGAACGACTGGCTCTTGACAAAACCCACTGCATCGACGAGATCAAGGTTCCGGAACCCTTTGTGGGCAGGTCTCTGAGGGATCTGAATCTGCGCAAAAACTTCCGTGTGACTGTGCTGGCTGCCGGTCCACAACAAAATCTGGTGGTGAATCCACCTGCATCGCACGTTCTGGAGGAAGGGCATCTGCTGGTGGTGATGGGGGTGGTTGACGACCTGCAACTCCTGCCCAAAACCTGAGCCTCAAGCCATGCTCTGCCTCGGCCTGATGAGCGGCACCAGCGCAGATGGTGTTGATGCCGTGCTGGCACGCTTCAACGGAGCTCCGCAACAGCCGCGCTGGGACTTGCTTCGCCACCGGCACACTCCTTACCCGGTGAAGCTGAAGGCCCAACTGATTGCCGCTGGGCAGGGGACTCCCATGTCGGCCTCGGATTGGCTCGATCTGGCTGAAGCGACCACGGAACTGCAAGCAACAGCGGCTGAAGCTGCAGATCCCGAACAAAAGGCTGCCCTTGTGGGCTGCCACGGACAAACGGTTTGGCATCGACCGCCCAGCACAAGACGCCGCGGGGCGAGCTGGCAGTTGCTGCAGGCACCTTTGTTGGCACAGCTGCTGCAGCGACCGGTGGTGCATGACTTCCGTGCCGCAGACCTCGCCCTGGGGGGCCAGGGAGCGCCGCTTGTTCCGCGCGCTGATGCCGCTCTGCTCGGGAGGGTCGATGGCTGGCGCGGCCTGCTGAATCTGGGGGGAATCGCCAACCTGACGCTCATTCCTCCGCGCTGCGGACCGGACATCGAAGCGCCAGTGCTGGGATGGGATTGCGGACCTGCCAACAGCCTGATTGATCTGGCAGTGGATCACTTCAGCGCAGGGGCCCGATCCATGGATCGCGATGGCGCGATGGCAGCGGCCGGCTCGTGCCAGGGCTACCTGGTCAGTCGGTGGCTGGAGGAGCACTACTTCCAGACTGCGCCGCCGAAGTCAACCGGTCGTGAATCCTTCGGCAGGGACGACCTGAGCCGCAGGCTTGACGAGATGCAGGCCATCTCCCCCTCCGATGCCGTCGCGACACTCACGGGCTTCACCGCAGCTGTCGTGGCGCAAGACCTTGACCATCTGTTTGCCAGAGAAGGGATTCGGCCGCTTGAGCTTCTGGTGGCGGGCGGCGGGAGCCGAAATCCCGTGCTGATGACTGAGCTGCAGCGGCGCTGCAGTGGCTGTGCTGTTGGTTCAAGCGACGGGCAGGGCATTCCTGCGGAGGCGAGGGAAGCGCTGGTGTTTGCACTCCTGGCCTGGTGGCATGAACGCGATCACCATGGAAATGCTCCTGCCGTCACCGGTGCTGCCAGGGCGGTCCGACTGGGTGTTCGGGTGGATCCAGGCTGACAACCGACGCCTGCTCAATCAGGGGCGATGAAGGCGGAGTCGGCGTGGTGCCCCGCGCAAACGACGGGGTTGCTGAGCTTCGAGGGCCGAACGCAAACGCTCCTCGCGGGATGGAGCTCTCAAAGATGGTGAATGGCCAGATGCAGAGGGAGCAGCACCCCCCTGCTCATGCTGCTGAACTCCCTGCTGAATCAACACACGGGCCATGTTGCTCACCGTGCGCGACTCCAGTTCTGCAAGGGCCGACAGCCGAGCGCAGAGATCTTCGGGCAGCACCACCTGGATCCTTGGCGACTTGGATTTGCCGCTGGACGATGTCTGACGCGTGGGCACGACCGGGTCCCCAGAGGGAGTCTCAGGTACCAAAAAGTGTACAGAGGTCAGCAAGGGTAGTATCCATGACTATGGTGAGGGCACTGGTCCTCCTCGGAGAACCCCATGTCTGAAACCAAAACGACTCCCGCTTCACAAGCTCGGCGCACACAAGGTCGACGGTCATCCCGGCCGAGCCCCAGTGGCAGCCGGCGCAGGAGCACCCGCCGCAGCGATGAGAACAGCGATGTGCTCGTGTCGGCAGTGATCAGCACGTATCTGCTCACCCACCTGCACCATGTGCTGCAGCGGGCCGAATACGGCGCAGCCCAGGAGGGGCGCAATTCCCAGGCAGCCAACTACGCCCAGCTGCGCAAGGTTCTTTGCATGGACGCCCGCAGCATGGAAGATGCATCCGCTCTCGGTCTTCGCGAAGAACCCCTCGAGCAGGCCGCCTGACGAAACGGGCCGCCTGACGAAACGGGCCGCCGTTCATAACGTTCGGTGAGCTGTCTTGAAGCTGATGTCTGGCAATGCCGCCGCGCTCTATGAGCGCATCCGCAGCAATCCCGAACAGACCCAGGCTCTGTTTCGACAGGCCCTCCAGGACCCAAGCGGCGCCATGGATTCAATTTGCGCCTTCGGTCGCGATCAGGGCTTACCCGTCGATCCGGAGGAAGTCCGCGCTCATCTGGCAAGCCTGGACGATGAAGCCAGTCAGCGCTGGGTGATCAAGGCGAGGGGCGGTCTCTGAAACGGATCAGAGCAGCCTGATCGCTGGCCGGATCTCGTCGCTCATATCCCCCACCACCAGCCACGCTGAAAAACAGCATGTAGCTGACGATCGCCAAACCCGCCGCCACCACGACGGCTGCGAGCTGTTCCAGCTTCAGCATGAACTGAATTCCCTGGCACTTCCCGCAATTCTGCCGGCAGGGATGATGGTGAATCCACGACCGCGACAGGTGCTGCGACTCGAGAACGTCAGCAAGATCTATCCGACCGGTGAAGTGCTGCGCAATGTCACATGGGAGGTGAAACCCGGTGACCGAATCGGCCTGGTGGGCGTGAATGGAGCCGGCAAATCCACCCAGATGCGGCTGATTGCCGGGCACGAAGAACCCAGCAGCGGTCAGGTCGTGCGGCAGGGAGAACCCCGAATCGCCTTTTTGCAGCAGGAATTCGACGTCAACCCGGATCGCACCGTTCGGCAGGAGCTGTTCCAGGCCTTTGGTGAAGCCGCAACCGTGCTGAACCGCCAGCAGCAGGTGGAAGAGGCCATGGGCTCTGAAAAGGCTGCCGAAGATCCAGATCATCTGGATGAACTCATCCAGGAGCTCGGCAAGCTTCAGAGCCGGTTCGAAGCCCTGCACGGCTATGAGCTTGATGCTCGTGTCGACAAACTGCTGCCCACCATCGGCTTCAGCCCTGAGGGAGCGGAGCGACAGGTGCGGGACTACTCCGGTGGCTGGCAGATGCGCATCGCCCTGGGCAAGATTCTTCTCCAGGAACCCGATCTGCTGCTCCTCGACGAACCCACCAACCACCTGGATGTCGAAACAATCCAGTGGCTGGAGGGATACCTGCGTGAGCAGACCGCAGCGCTTGTGGTGATCAGTCACGACCGCACATTCCTTGATCGCGTCTGCAATCAGATCGTGTCCACCGAGCGAGGTCTGTCCAGAAGCTATCTGGGCAACTACTCCGACCATCTCGAGCAGAAACAGCTGGAGCAGGAGGCCACGCAGTCCGCCTTTGAGCGCCAGCAAAAAGAGATCGCCTCACAGCAGGCGTACATCGATCGCTTCCGTGCCAGTGCCACCCGGAGCACCCAGGCGAAAAGCCGGGAAAAACAGCTCAGCAAGGTGGAGCGCGTGGAGGCACCGATCGAATCCGTGGCGGGCCCAAGCTTCCGGTTCCCCCCCGCCCCTCGCTCTGGCGCCCAGGTGGCTGTGATCGACAACCTCACCCACAGCTATGGAGACAAGATTCTGTTTTTAGGCGCTGAGCTGGAAGTGGAACGGGGCGATCGCATCGCCTTTGTAGGCCCCAACGGTGCGGGCAAATCCACCCTGCTTCGCCTGGTGATGGGGACAGAACAGCCCAATGAAGGAGTCGCCCGCCTCGGAGAACACAATGTGGTGGCCCGTTATTTCGAACAGAACCAGGCCGAAGCTCTTGACCTGAGCAAGACCGTGATCGACACCATGTACGAAGCGGTTCCCGACTGGACGCAGACCCAGGTGCGCTCCCTGTTGGGCAGTTTCTGCCTCAGCAATGACAGTGTTTTCAAGGAGGTGGGAAAACTCAGCGGCGGCGAGAAAGCACGGCTGGCACTAGCCCTGATGCTGCTGAGCCCCTGCAACCTGTTGGTGCTGGATGAACCAACCAACCACCTCGATATTCCAGCCAAACAGATGCTGGAAGACGCACTGATTGATTACGAAGGAGCCCTGTTAGTGGTATCCCACGACCGCTATTTCATCTCACGCGTCGCCAATCGGATCGTGGAACTTCGCGATGGTGAGCTGATCGTTTATCGCGGTGATTACGCCTACTACCTCGAAAAGAAAGAAGAGGAAAGAGCACTGGAGCAAGAGAAAGTACTGGCTGCAGAATTGGAAGCGAAGCGCAAAGCCAACAGAGAGAAACAGAAGGCTCGACAGGAACGACGCAAAAAGACTGCCTGACAGCAGTTTTGCCGTGTCGCCCAAAAACTTCACAGACATCTAGGCAGGAAAACTTATTTTCCTTTACCAGATGATTGGGTGTGCATAGGCTGACAAAACCAACCTCGCAATCGATGACGATGGTTCCCCGCCAAGGTTTGGATCGCTCGACGGCTCATGGTCCCCATGACCAAACCTGGGATGCGGTGGAAACGTATTTCGAATGCATCACCACCTGTTCACTGGATGACGGGGATTGCATCACGCGTTGCGTCGAGCAGCTGAAAGACAACGACGCCTGAGCCGGCCCGGCTCAGGATTTCAACCGGGCCAGATCCATCGGCTTCAGGCTGACCTCCAGACGTGTCTCGCCGCGAACAACGGTCATGGTCAGGAGACGACCAACACCCTTCCGATCGATTGCGGCGACAACATCAGCGGCGCCCTTCATCGGTTGACCATCGATGGACACGATTTGATCCTCGGGCTGCAGACCAGCCCTTGAGGCCGGTGCTCCAGGCTGAACGGAACGAATGACAGGGCCGTTCGGGCCGTTGGCCAGACCGATCCCGATCACAGGATGACTGGCACGCCCGGTGGCTACCAGCTGTCGAGCAATGCTCTGAGCCCGGTTGATCGGGATGGCGAATCCCAGCCCGGCACCCGGACCGGATCGCACCAACGTGTTGATCCCGACCACTTCACCGTCGGCATTGAGCAGCGGACCACCGGAGTTCCCCGGATTGATGGCTGCATCGGTCTGAATCAAATCAAGGCGTTTCCCGGAAATACCCAACTGCGACACGTTGCGGTTGAGGTTGCTGATGATGCCCATCGTCACGGTGTTCTCCAATCCGAAGGGGTTCCCCACCGCAATGGCCCAGTCCCCCACACGCAGTCGATCGGAATCGCCCAGCACAGCAATCGGCCAGGGCCCCTTTCCCTCAAGACGCACCACTGCCAGATCGGTGAGGGGATCAGTTCCCACCACTGCCCCCTCCGCACGCCGACCGTCGGTGAGCTCTACCGAAAGCGTGTCAGCCCCCTCCACAACATGGGCATTGGTGAGCAGCAGCCCTTTGGCATCAAAAATCACCCCACTGCCCTGACCTCGCTGCACCCGCTGTTGCGGTGTTCGTGCTCCAGGCGCCTGAAAGAAGCGGCGGAAGAACGGATCCATCAGCAACCCCTGCGGGACTCCAGAAAGCGCAGAGCGTTGAACGGTGCGTGCTGTTTCAAGGGTGACCACCGCAGGGCCACTGCGAGCGACGGCGTCGGCAACGAACGACTGACGGGACAGGTTCGAGGGAACCGCTTGGGCCGGATCCGACCTCAGCAGCACTGGAGCGACGGTTCCCATGGCCATACAGCTCGCCAGCAGCAGCGGATGGAGCAAAAAGCGATTCATCAATGCACAGAGCGGAGTCACCGCAACTGGAGAGGTGAACCTGACCGTAAGCAGCCTGAAACGCGATGCCTAGATGTTTGAACGTCAGAGCTGTGACGATGTACGTCCGATCGGGGCCATTGCCCGTCAGGATGGATGCGCTGGAAGCTCCGGCCTTCGATGCTCAACGCTTTGTTCCCCCTTCTCTACGGCGCCATCTTTGTAGGCCTGCTGTGGCAGGCCTTTCAGGTGATGAGCAAAGGGTTTCGCGCCGCCAGTGGCCCCGTCAGCGAACCAAAGGACCGCACAGGACGGGTGACGGTGCATCCCGAACTGCTGGACAATGACGGGAAGATCACTGAGGAAGCCCTGCTCACCGTTCGGTTCAGTGGTGAGGATGAACCCCCCGCGACAGAATCCGGGACCGGCGCTGAATAAGTTGGGTACATGGATGTTCCATTCGGGCATCTCTATGGATTTGATCAGGGTTTTCTGAGTGGATCAGCGCACACGCATCGTCGCCGCAGTTATCAAGGGGGTGAAGTTGCCTCCCCGTTTCAGGCTGCGCCTCATCAAGGAGGACCCTGTGCGGCTGGAACTGAGCCTTACGCCCGCTTACGGCAAGGATCCGATCACTGTGGGACTGGTGGAATCCCTTGATCTGGTGGCCCGTCGTGACAGGGAAGGTCGGATTCCGCGCGATCTTCAGGGCACCTGGGACTGGACTGTTCGGCACGGCAAGGTCAGCACCGGCGGATGGAATCCCTATCTGAAGGAAGCACTTCAAACCATGTTTGAAACGGGCCTGCCCGCCATCGTCTTTGAAGAGCTGACCGGAGAGGAGTACCACCCCGTGGATGGCACACGTCATGTGCGTTAAGTGACGGGTCTGTAAAACCGTGCAAAGCAACACCTTTCAAACCGCAGTCCGGACCTAAAACTGAATCAAGCCGGTTCTTAAGGTTTTCTTTGTGAACAGCCTCAGCTTCTCTGTGGGGCCACTGATCCGCCTGCTCGCGGCCCTGGCCTCGTTCACCACTCTTCTGCTCCTGGGCCTCATCAACCTGGTCCACTGACAACGTCACCGGATTGACGGCCCTTCCGATCGATGCCCTGCTGCCAACGCTTTGCGAGGCAATGCGGCCGGGAACAACAGTTCTGCTGCAAGCCCCACCAGGAGCTGGCAAAACCACCAGGGTCCCCCTGGCTCTGATGGGAGAGCTTGGCGACTGCGCTGCGCGAACAGGACGGATCTGGATGATCGAACCGCGGCGGCTCGCCGCCCGTGCCGCAGCCGAACGTCTGGCCGCAAGCCTGGGAGAAGCGGTCGGGCAAAGAGTCGGATTTGCCGTGCGCGGCGAGCAGCGCCGCTCCACCCTCACGCAGCTTGAGGTGATCACCGACGGGCTCTTCCTGCGACGCCTGCAAGCCGATCCATCACTGGAAGGCGTGAACTGCGTTCTGTTCGATGAATTCCATGAGCGTCGCCGTGACAGCGACCTGGCCTTCACCTTGCTGCGAGAGGCGGCACCTGTGCTGCATCCGGACTTAGCGGTGATGGTGATGTCCGCCACTCTGGATCTCACGGATTTGCGGCAACGCCTGCCGGAAGCAGTGGTTCTGTCCAGTGAGGGACGCGCTTTCCCTGTCAGAACCACTCACCAGCCTCCCCGTCGGGACGAGAGGCTGCCACAACAGGTCTTGCGGGCACTCGAGGCTCATGCACTGTCACTTCCCAGGGGCAGTGGTGTGCTGGTTTTTCTGCCGGGGATCATGGAGATCAGCCGTTGCCGGGAACTGCTGGAGCAGACGCCCTCTCTGCGGCACTGGCAGGTGACCCCTCTGCACGGGCAACTGCCTCTTGAGCAACAGAGCGCAGCATTGAAGCGCTGCCCGGACTCCTGCGATGGAACCGTGGTGCTGGCCAGTGCCATTGCTGAAAGCTCCGTCACAATCGAGGGCGTTCAGCTGGTGATCGACAGCGGCCTCAGCCGCCAGCTCCGCTTCGACCCCAACACCGGCATGGAGGGACTGGAAACGGTTCCCTCGAGCCGTGCCAGTGCTGATCAGCGCAGGGGCAGAGCCGGTCGTCAGGGACCAGGGCAGTGCATCCGGCTGTGGTCGCCCGCCGAGCAGCATCGACGCCCAGGGTTCAGCCCGCCGGAACTGCAGCTGGCTGATCCTCAACCGGTGTTGATGGAGCTGGCGCAGTGGGGAGCCGGTCTCGGTGAGACCTTGCCGTGGCTGGATCCTCCACCGAAAGCTGCGATGCAGGAAGGTCGCCAGCACCTGAGCGGGCTGGGAATTCTCACCCCCACCGGCAAGCTCAGCGCTATCGGCCGCCAGCTCACTGGATTAGGGGTGCATCCTCGCCTGGGGCTGCTGATGCTGGCAGCCAAACGGCACGGCCATGCCCGCCTGGGGTGTGATCTCGCCGCGATTCTGAGCGAGCGAGATCCATTGCCAAGCTCAGACGCTGGCTGTGATCTACAGCTTCGCCTCCAGGCCATGGGCCAGGACAAACGCCTTGGCTTCCTGCGTGAGCGAAGCCGACAGCTGATGCAGCAACTGAAGCGAGTCGCGCTTGAGCCATCCGATGGTCAGGCCAACATCGATGCGGCCGAACTGGTGCTGTGTGCATTCCCCCAGTGGCTGGCTCTGGCGCGCCCAGGGCAGCCAGGGCGGTTTTTGCTGCGCCAGGGTCGGGGCGCGATGCTGAGAGATGGTGACCCCCTGATATCAGCGGAAGCACTTGCTGTCGCAAGGGTTGACACCGGCCAGCGGGACACACGCATTCAACTGGCTCTGCCCCTGAGCCATCAACGGGTTGTAGAGCTAGCCCTTCAGCAAGGCAGCTGGGTCGATCACGTTGCCTGGGACGACGGCTTGGGACGGATCCGAGCCACTCAACGCCTGCAACTCGGGGAACTGGTGGTCAGGGAGAAGGCCCAATCCACGGTCGCACCCGAACGCTGCCAGCAATTGTTGCTGGAACGCTTTCAACAGGAAGGCAGGTTGGATCAACTGCCATGGTCAAAAGGCTGTGAACAGTTGCGTCGACGCTTGCTGCTGGCCCATCGCCACCTGGGAGCACCATGGCCTGATCGAGATCGAGAGCTGATGGTGCAGCAGGCAGATGAGTGGTTGCCCCCCTGCCTGATGGGTTGTCTCAGCCTGAACGACATCAATCCAGCCACCCTTGAAGAAGCCCTCTGGGGCCCTCTGGATTGGTCACAGCGCAAGCGCCTCGAGGCACTGCTGCCCCTGCGCCTGGCCATCCCATCAGGACGCAGCGCCAACCTGCACTACGGCGAGGACGAGGTGGTGCTGGCCGTAAAGCTGCAGGAGATGTTTGGCACTAAGACAAGTCCACGGGTGCTTGATGGGCATATGCCTGTAACCCTGGAACTTCTTTCTCCAGCGGGCCGGCCGCTGCAACGCACCCAAGACCTGGAGGGTTTCTGGTCCGGCAGTTATGCGCAGGTGCGCCGCGAGATGCGTGGCCGCTACCCCAAGCATCCCTGGCCCGATGACCCTGTCGCTGCAGAGCCCACAGCCTGGACAAAACGACGTCGTGCCGAGCTAAAGCGGTAGCGGGATTACCCACATCGGCCGATCGCCGAAAACGCTGGCAACAAATCTCCAACCTTTGTTACAATTATTGAAATCTTCACTGATTCCTTCAATGTCTGACAACGCTCGCTTCGGTTTCGTCAACTTCGCTGAGACCTGGAACGGACGCCTTGCCATGATGGGTTTCGTCATCGGCCTCGGCACTGAGCTCCTGACCGGCCAAGGCATCCTGTCTCAGATCGGCATGGGCTGATTCCACAAGGAATTGAGTTGCAGCCCCCTCGAACGCTTGAGGGGGCTTTTTTAATGCTTTGGCAGACATCGCCATGGTTCACAGTGGTGTGAAGACATCGACTCGCTCTTGGCACCGCTTTACGTGCGCAACCGTCGCGATGGATCAAGGCTGTTGAGCAGTGTCGTGGTGATTTTCACGATTGCAGCGACCCAGATCCCGCAACCGTGGGCGGTGATTGTGGTCGCCGTGAGCTCCGTTATCTGCATTTACTGGGGTTTTGCGTACTGCCGCCTTGAGCGCTGATCG
This sequence comes from uncultured Synechococcus sp., assembly GCA_913050105.1. Classification (GTDB taxonomy): domain Bacteria; phylum Cyanobacteriota; class Cyanobacteriia; order PCC-6307; family Cyanobiaceae; genus Parasynechococcus. The sequence continues at coordinate 3,732 of CAJWZN010000007.1, read as the reverse complement.
CATCCCAACCTTTTCGGTTGCTGAACTCAACAGTGCCATTGGAAATCTGTTGGAGCGTGGTTTTGCTCCAAGGTTTCTCGTGGAAGCCACCGTTTCAAGGCCACAGCTGAAGAAGGGGCATCTCTGGATGTCCCTGGGCGATGGAGATGCCAGCATTTCTGCAGTGGTGTGGGCATCACAGCTGCGGCAAATTCGCTACCGCCCTGACGATGGCGATGGCGTCACCGTGGTGGGCAAACTCAACTTCTGGGCAGCACGAGCAAACCTGACGGTGCAGGTGCTGGATATCCGTCCAAGCCTCACCACGGTGATGCGGGAATTTGAACGGGTGCGCCGCTTGCTGGAAGACGAGCAGGTGATCCATCCATCACGTGCCAGGCCATTACCTCAACGGCCCCGCACGGTCGCAGTGCTCACAAGCGTTCCAAGCTCTGCTCTGGCCGACATGCTGCGCACGGCGCGCGAACGCTGGCCCCTGACTCGACTGCTCGTGGTTCCCATTCCAGTGCAGGGAGCTGTGAATGAACGCATTGGAACCGTTCTGAATCAACTTGCAGATCGAGCCGACACACTTGCTCTGGATGCACTGGTGCTGGCTCGCGGTGGAGGAAGCCGCGAAGATCTCGCCGTTTTCGACAGCGAAAACTTATGCCGCAACCTTGCGCGTTTTCCCGTGCCTGTGGTGACGGGAATCGGACATGAAGACGATCTCACGGTTGCTGATTTGGTGGCCGATCATCGAGCGGCAACTCCAACAGCAGCCATCGTCGCCCTGCTGCCGGATCGCCAGACCGAATTGCAGTGCATCAGGCAACGGCAAAAACAACTTCAGAACTGGGTTCAGTCCCGCCTCATCCGTGAACGTCAGGCTCTGATTGAACGACGCGCCGCATTCGGACAACAATCACCTTTGCTGCGCCTTGAAAGGCTGAGACAAAATCTGAACCAAAGGCGAACTCTGCTTTCTGCCTTATCCCCGGACCGCTGGTTGCAGAGAGGATTGGCTTTCGTGCGACATCAGGCCACCGGTGAAGCAATTATCAGCTCACACCAGGCAAAGAGCGGTGACAGGCTGGATGTTCAATTGAAGGATGGAGTGCTTCAGACCCGGGTCGACCGGGTTGAGCCAGAGCCCCCATCACCCAAGCCATGACATCTCCACCTGAGTGGACCACACGCATCGAAGAATGGCGGCGCGACGCCGAAGCGCTCAGCTACGAAGAAGCGCTGCAAGCTGTTGACCTGCTGTTGGCTGACCTCCAGAGCGATACCGTCCCTTTGGCCGATCTGCAGAAACAGGTGGTTCATGGCGAGATCTACCTGGATCATTGCGATGCACTGCTGAAAGCAGTGGAAGCAAACGTGGTCAACCTTGATCCAGACAGCCTCCAACCAGTCCCCGAATCAACGCCTGACGACGATGCGTAAAGCACTCCCCTGGATTTACCTCAGCCTCTCGGTGTTGGGAGCGATCCTGCCTTGGAAAGCCAACCTGGAGTTCATCGCGGAAAGTGGTGGCCAGGCTTTTGATCTGGCACGGTTTATAGCTGATGCATCCAGCACCGCAGCAGCACGCTCTCTCAGTGCTGATCTTCTGATCGGGGCAACAGCCGTAACGATCTGGATTTGCGTGGAGGGACCACGTCAAAAAATCAAGGGGTGGTGGTTGGCGATTCCCCTGAGCTTCGGTGTGGCATTTGCCTGCGCCGCGCCCTTTTTTCTGTTTTTACGTGAAAGACAGCTGCAGTCTCAGGAATCGGAATCAACGTCCTGAGCCGTCACGTCAATCGTTACTTCGCTTGCCGGGACGGTTGTTTCGGTACGGGAGCCCATTTTCGAATTCACTGTTGAATTCGAAGCCCCCTCCGCTTGAGACTGCATCAGTTTCCAGCCAATCCACCCAAGCCCCGTGAGTATCAACGGGACAGCCACCAACACAAGGGCCACACCGCCAACGACATCAACAAGGATGCGACCTGCTGCCGTTGGCAGAAGCAGCAAAAGCAAGATCAGCCAGACGATGGCGGGAGGACGATTCATCGCTCAGACCATCCGGACAAACGGTCAAAACATCTTCGCAAGATTGACTTCAATTTCAAACCAGTAAAGGGTTCGGATCTCCCTGTTGACGCGGCCGAACACGCAGAGCCAATTCCACACTTAGGCATTGACCGTAATAAAGAATCACACCGATCAGCCATACCCAAAGCGTTAAAACAAGAACGCCACCAATCACTCCATACGCCTGAAAACGATTGCCCAAGGAAATTAAGCTAAGACTGAGAATGCCGTTGAGGATCGTGAGCCCGAATCCAATCAGAATCGATCCAGGTATCAACGGCCTAACGGGCACTCGTCTGCTAGGTAGCACCCGCTGCAGCAAAAGAGCAAATAACGACAAGACCGTTGTCGGAACAATGATTTGACCAAGCCGGGAAACCTGCCCAGCCTGAAGTAGATCGACCAAACCTGGAAACCACACACGAATACCATCCAACAGTTCAACGGGCAATTGACGAAATCCCACAACCAGCTGTTGAAAAGTAATCAGTAATGCCACCATCAAAACAATCAAAAAAGCTTCCAACCTGCTGCGGATAAATTGAAGCGCTTGCAACGAGAAAGGAGCATGGTGCTTCGGTAATGGAGACCAGTCCTCCCACAAACGATCTGCCCCCCGTTGCAACGTCAGAAATGCATTGCTTGCCGTAAGTAAAAGAACAACAACACCAAACAAACCTGCACCAAATCCTTGTGCAACTAAGCCTCGGAACGTTGAATCAACCAAACCAACAACTGAAGGCGGAAGCAAAGGATTAACAGCTGACAGTACGGTCTCCAGGCTTTGTTGATGCCCGAAAACTTTGGCAACCACTGCCAATGAAATCAACAACAAAGGGAAAATCGACTGGAGAGTGAAATAAGCGAAAGCGGCACTCAGATCAACACATTCGTGCTTGCACCAACGATTGCCAGCCTTCCAAAGACTGTGGGCAAACCATGCGAAGCGAGCACGACGTCGCACCAAATCACAAGAGCATTCTTGAACGCTACTACGTCAAAGGGTGTAAAGGGAAGACACAAAAAAACCACCTCACTAGGAGGTGGTTTCTTCGGGAAGGATGGTGACGGTCAACCGTCAGCGCATCGCTTCTTTTTTGAGAATGTTTTACCTGGCATCGAGCTATTTTCTCAGGGGGCTACCCCCCAAATATCGTCGCCGCTGATGCGTTTCACAACCGAGTTCGAGATGGATCGAAGTGGTTCCACACCGCTATGGACACCAGGATAGTGAAAACATTCTCAAGGAGGTGAACCCTGAGAACTGCATAGGATCTGCAAACTAAGTTGCGCGCCTGGATGAAACAAAGAACATATGCCTAATGACAAGAACCAAAATGTTGGTCAAGCCCTCGGTCTATTAGTACTCCTCCGCTGCATCCATTACTGGACTTCCACGTAGAGCCTATCAACGGGTGTTCTGCCCGTGACCTTACTGGGTTACCCCATGGGAACACTCATCTTGAGGTGGGCTTCCCACTTAGATGCTTTCAGCGGTTATCCACTCCGCACATGGCTACCCAGCGTTTACCGTTGGCACGATAACTGGCACACCAGAGGTGCGTTCCTCCCGGTCCTCTCGTACTAGGGAGAAATCCTCTCAATATTCCTGCGCATACACCGGATATGGACCGAACTGTCTCACGACGTTCTGAACCCAGCTCGCGTACC
>CAJWZN010000006.1 GCA_913050105.1 uncultured Synechococcus sp. | reverse complement strand
GCTCAGGGTCAAGAGCGAGGCTTGAAAGGCTCTGATCTCCCTTCCGGGCTTCGCTATACGTCATGGGCTGATGTTAAAGCCGCTCCAACCGACTCAGGTGAACCATCGGAGACAATGCCAATCCTGTCTCCATGGCCATGGCGTTGCCGTCGCCAACTCAGCGAACGCTGTTTCTCCACATCGGGATGCACAAAACAGCGTCCACCTACATCCAAAGGCGGCTCAGGAAAAACCGAAGCCTGCTGCGAAAAAACGGTGTCTTGCTGCCTGCACACAGACAGAAAGACAACAAGCTTCTGAAGGCCCTTGCCCAGGAGAGCTGGAAGCCCTGGGGCCGCTGGCTGAAGCGTGCGGAATTAAGGGGGTGCAATTTGCTTGTTTCCCACGAAGCTCTGTCGTGCTCGCTTTATCAAAGCTGTTCCGATGGGGAAACCCCTCGAGGCCTGTGGCTTGCTGATCAGCTGCGTCGTTGCGGTTGGAAGCTCAAGGTCGTTGGTTTCATCCGGGACCAGGAGAGCTATCTCAATTCCAGATACACCCAACTGGTCAAACGCCTCGCCATCCGCAGCGACTTCACCTCTTATGTGGCAAAGGTGATGGAAGGGAACACGATCAGTGAATGCGACCTGATCACACTGTTCGGCTGGCTGATTGAGATGCCGAGTGTCGAAAGGATCATGATTCCCTTCGGAGCAAGCAAGGACCAAAACGATCTAGAGAACCAGCGACAGGACCCCTTCCAGCAACTTGCTGATGAACTTGGGCTATCGGCAGCTGTGATCAGGCAATGCAAGCCCGTCAGCTCCATCAATCAGCAACCGGGTCGGCTTGGGGTAGCTCTGGCGCTGGAGATCAGCAGGTTCCTCAAACAACATCACCCCGAAGCTTTGTTACGTCATTCGAAACAACTTCGCGGAGGCATTGAAAGAATGGCCACAAAAAAGGGGTGGCCTGCAGAACCATTCAACGGACTCGATAGCACCATCCAACAAACAATTCGCATTCGATATCAATCGAGCAATGCAGAGTTCTGCCGCTGTTTCTGGCCGGAAATGACTTGGGACGAACTGTTCACAAGCCGCCTCAAGAGCAATGGTGAGGCCAGCAACGCGGTAAGGACCCAAGCCGCAGATGCTGAACTGAAGGCTTGCCGCGGAAAGGTGATCGCCTCTACTCTGCCGAACGCAATCGCGGTTCAGATCCCGGGATGACAGTTCAATCTCTTCCCCGGACTCTGATTGAACTTCGTGATGTCACCCGTGAAGTCAGACGTGATGTCAGCGGTAGCAAAGACAAAGCCAAGCGACTGCTTACAAATGTGACTTGGCAACTCAAACAGGGCCAGCGTGTTGGAATTATTGCTGGATCAATGCAGGAAGCTCACGCCTTTCTCGACTGCGCAGCTGGCATCGCAACACCACAACAAGGGGACGTATTAATCAATGCCAATGTGAGCTGGCCTCTGGGTTCAAAAGGGGGATTGCCCAGCGCATTGAGCGGTCGTCAGAACGCCAGGTTTTTGCAAGGTGTTTATGGCCACGGAGGCCGGCAATGGCAGGATCTAGATCAGATCCAGAAGCTGGCAGATCTGGAAGAAGGTTATTTCGACAAACCCCTGAAGAGCTACAACAAATTCATGCGGGCAAGGTTCAACCTGGCCATTGCATTGGTGTTCGACTTCGACGTGTACGTCGTCCCCAAACAATTCGCCTGGAAATCAAATGCGACTTCAGAACGATTACTCAGACTGCAGGAAGCACTAAGGGATCGAACTGCTGGCAAGTCGATCCTGATGACAAACACCGACTTCAATTTCCTCGAGCAGTTCTGCGATGAGGCCCTGGTACTGAATCAAGGGTCGATTGCTTACTCAGGATCATTCTCAGAATGCCGATCCTGGTACGACGCCAACATCAGCAAGGCTCCTGAGGATGACTTAGAGCAGGAGCAGGATTCTGAAGAGGGAATAGCCACCACCGATCTCGAACAGGACATCCTTGACGATGCACTCTGGTGACCCTTGCGGTTACGGGCACTAGCCCATTGGAGCCGGGGCAAGCATGTCTCCTGGCAACCAGATGCGAGCACTGACCGCAAACAAGGCCAGAGCAAACAGCAGAACGATCAAAGCCGGTAAAACCGTCGATCGGAAAAACGACACGGAACTCACACAAGAGATTCGCCATTGTGATCGGGCGCCCGTCGAAGCAGCAGCGCAGCCACGCACAGGACAGCGAGCCCAACCCAGCCACTCAGCTGTTGATGCAGCAGAAATCCACCAATGCCGATCAGGCCACCGAAAAGAACTGCGCAAGCCAGGACGAACCGACGTGACATCCCAGCAAAAGACTCAAGCGGAGTGACCTGGTAACGCTGCCGCAACAGGGCCCAACCTGGTCCTGGCGGCCGAACCTGGCGCACAAATCGCTCCAGCACAGCATCTGACTCAGGCGGTGTTCGCCACATCACGGTGAGCCAGACCAGAGCGGATACAGCAGTAATCACCATTAAGCGAAGCCCATAGTCCTCAATCCGGACCAACGGAATAACGCTGGTCACCAGCCCCACTCCGAACCCGCAAAGCATCGCCGCAAGTTCAGCTGCAGCGTTGACCCTCCACCAGAACCATCGAAGGACCAACACCACACCAGGGCCGGAACCGATGGCGATCACAAGGCGGAACACGGCTCCGATGCTGTCGCTGATCAGAGCTGTAATCACGCCCAGAACCAGCAACAGAACGCTGGTCAACTGGCCCACCAGGAGCAATTCACGCTGTGTTGCCTGGGGCCGAATGAAGCGCTGGTAGAGGTCATGGGTCAGATAGCTGGCCCCCCAGTTCACCGATGTGCTCACTGTGCTCATAAAGGCGGCAACCAGTGACACCACGACAAGCCCAAGCGCCACGGGAGGCAGCAAAGACACGGCCAGGGCTGGATAACTGAGCTCCCAGTCGCTCTGTTCGGGAAGCAGGACCAGTGCTGCCAGAGCAACCACCACCCAGAGCCAGCTGCGAATGAGGTAGTTCACCACCAGAAAAACCCAGCCCGCCAGGCGCGCCTGTTGTTCATCACGGGTGGCCAGCATCCGCTGAATGAATTCGCCACCTCCATCACTGCGGCGGAAACTCCACCACTGAACAGCCACATAGGAGAGGAACATCGGCACGGAGATACCAGAGCCGTAAAGCCAGCTGAAACCATCGCCGTCCCAGCGCCATGGCACCAGCGACAACAGTTCTGGACGTCCAAGGCCTTCGAGCTGATCCAGCAAAGCACCCATGCCGCCAGCGGCATGGAGAGCAGCGACAGCAACAGCCAGAGCACCAACCAGAGCAAGCACAAGCTGCACCAGATCGGTCACCACCACCGCCCAGAGACCTCCCGCCACGGTGTAGGCCAGAACCAGTACAGCAACCAGGGCCAGCAGAGCGACGGTGTCGGTGATCCCCGAAAGGGTCGGCTGACCGGAAACAAGGCCGAGGGCCTCCACCACCTTGCGCAACGCCAGGAAGGCATAACCGATCCCGATGCAGTTCACAGGCAGGGCAAGGAGAAATGCCTTGGTTCCACGCAGCCAGGCGGCTGCCGGACCGCCGTAACGCAGCTCGGTGAAAGCGGCATCCGTGAGAACTCCGGTTCGGCGCCAGAGGGGTGCAAAGACCACAGCCATCGCAACATGCGCCAACCCAAAGCTCCACCACTCCCAATTACCGGCCAGACCCCGACTGCCGATCAATCCCGCCACGTAGAGGGGTGTATCGATGGAGAAGGTGGTGGCCGCCATCGATGCACCGGCCAGCCAGCCGTTGAGGCGACGCCCTGCGAGGAAATAGTCCTCATCACCACGATTGCGCCTGGACAGCCAGATACCCAGAACCAGGGTGAGCACCAAATAGGCCCCCAGAAGAGTCCAGTCGATCGCTGTCATGCCAGATCCGATCAGATGACCAGTCAGAGAGCCTTCTTAGGCTGAAGCCTCGATTGAAACAGTCCAACGTGAAAGGCAAGGGCTTCCTTTACCTCCCGGAACAATCACTCGTCTTCGCCCGAATCCCCAAGTGCGCCAATACATCCATCAAAACCCGCTTATCAAGCCTGATTACAACCAAAACCAGCCAACATCCTCGACAGAATCGCCTTCTTGAGCCAACAAATGACCTGTTCTGGAAAAAATGCACCAAGGAAGCACGTTGGCTGAAGCCTGATCAATACACAGACCTTTATGACTCCGTGATTTCATTCACGGTGATCAGAAACCCACTCGGACGCCTTCAATCCTGCTACAACGAAAAAGTGTTGCGATCAGAAGTTTTTCCTTCAATGAAAAAACTGGGATATCACAACCAAATGTCGTTTGAAGACTTTGTAAAATTCACTTGTAGCCTTGCACTATGCGAGATGGATGTGCATACAAAACCTCAGACTTTTTTGATCATGGATTCAAGAGGCAGGCTGCCCCACTTCGTCGCAAGGCTTGAAAATCTGGATGAAGATTGGAATACATTTAGCCAATTAATGCTGCGCAGGAAGGTCAATCTCGGAGGGACTCTGCCAAGACTCAACCAGAGCCCGAAAGCAACGGAATCACGATGCAGCAACAGCTCACTTTCACCCACCGTTCAACGGCATTACGAACTGACTTACGGCCCCGACATCAAGCTGTTCGAAACAACCACAGGGTCTCAAACAGAGGCTTGACGTTGTCGACGTAACTGACCACATGCAGCGTTTTGATCCAGCCCGCGGCTGGCTCGCAAACTCACGGCAACACCACGACGTTCGAGCACACGGCGGAATGCCTCAATCCGCTGGGAGGTCGGCCGCTTGAACTCTTCCTCTTCAATCGGGTTGTAGGCAATCAGGTTGACGTGGCTCTGAAAACCACCGACACGATCAGCCAACTCCTCAGCATGCTCAGGCTTGTCGTTGAGCTCACCCAGCAGGATGTACTCAAAACTGACCCGTCTCCCGGTGACCTGGAGGTAGTGACGGCAATCCTCTAACAGCGTCTCGAAGGGATAAGCATGGGCGGTCGGAATCAGTTCCTCGCGTAATTGCTGATTCGGCGCATGCAGACTCACAGCCAGGGTGAACTGCGCTCGCCCGAGGGTTTCAAGAGCCAGTTCCGCAAGCTGCGGCAACGTTTTTGGCACCCCCACGGTACTAACGGTGATGCGACGCTGCCCGATCCCCAGATCATCGTTGAGACAGCGAATGGTTTCGAGAACAGCGGCACTGTTGAGCAGCGGTTCGCCCATCCCCATGAAAACGATGTGAGAAGGACGCCGGTCCATCGCCTCCCGCACACTGAGGACTTGATCCACGATTTCGTGGGTACGCAAGGAGCGTTGCAGACCATCTTTACCAGTGGCGCAGAAACGACAGGCCATCGGGCATCCGACCTGACTGGACACACACACAGTCAGACGCTGATCGGTGGGAATTCCCACGGTCTCAATCGTTTCGCCATCCTCCGTGGAGAGCAGCAGCTTTGTGGTGACATCCGATGCCACAGATCGATGCACCTCTCGCAAGCGACCGATCTGAACGCCTTTCTCCTTCAAATTGGCCCGCCACGCCTTGGGCAGAACAGTGATTTCATCCAGGGAATGGGCTCCCTTCACATAGAGCCAGTCATGAAGCTGACGACCACGGAAAGGCTTCTGCCCCTGAGCCACCGCCCAGTCCTGTAGCTCGGTAACACTGCGTCCGAGCAGAGCCTGGCTCACCAGACCAGAAGACCGTGGCCGAGCTTGATCTCAACCAACAACAAAGCGATGAAACCAAGCATTGCCGCCCGACCGTTCAACTTCTCAGTGTGAGTGTGAAAGCCATAACGGGGCAGGCGGCGCTGGGGAATCTCGGTTGGTTCGATCATGGATGGGGCAGTGATTTGGTCGACGGATCCGAGCTCAGTCGTCAGAGAGCAGGCCTTCCTCCTGAAGGCCTTCAACGGCCTCGGCATCAACCACCTGCTCTTCCTTCAACTCATTGTCAGCTTCAGGACGTGTGAACGCCGCGAAGTTGCTCGCGTCGGGGTCGATGTTGTGACGAGTGCGAGTGGCCTCAAGATCGGCATCACTGGGGTCATCGAGCACGGCACTGGAGCTGGCTGCCGGTGGCATATCCACCGTGTAGTCCGGCCTCAGGTTCTGCATGCGGCGATAACCGGCGGGATCCTCGGAAAGGATGTCGGGATGTGGGCCAGCTTCCTTTTGCAACTCCTCTTCGAAGCCACTGAAACCGGTGCCTGCAGGAATCAGGCGACCGATGATCACGTTCTCCTTGAGACCGCGGAGCCAGTCACTCTTGCCCTCGATGGCAGCTTCCGTCAGCACTCGGGTGGTCTCCTGGAAGGAGGCTGCCGAAATGAAGCTGTCGGTGTTGAGCGACGCCTTGGTGATGCCCAGCAGAACCGGAGTGAATTCAGCGGGGGCACCCCCGGTGATGGACATCGCCTGGTTGGTGTTCTCAACCTGGCGCAGCTCGATCAGCTCGCCGGGCAACAGAGTTGTATCTCCAGCGTCCTCAATCCGAACCTTGCTGGTCATCTGGCGAACAATCACTTCGATGTGTTTGTCATCGATTGAGACGCCCTGGGATTTGTAGACGTTCTGGACCTCCGTCACCAGACGGTGCTGCAGGTTGGCAATCGCCTCCTGAGCGGCATCCATCAACTCCTTGCGGCTGCGCAGGTCCTCGAAGTAGCACTCGAGCAGCTCGTGGGGGTTGATGGGTCCATCGGTGAGCAATTCACCAGCGGTGACCTGCTGGCTGTCGCTGACCATGATGTTGCGACCCAGAAGAATCGGGTATTCGCCGATGGCGTCATCACCCTCAATCACCGTGACGGTCGGGGATTCATCATCTTCACCCTGCTTGATCTCGACGGTGCCCGCCTTTTTGCAGAGCACGGCGGATTCCCGTGGACGCCGCGCTTCCAACAGTTCTTCGATTCGAGGCAGACCCTGAACAATGTCACCGGTCTTCTGCCGCTCGAAAACCAGAAGGGCCAGACCGTCACCTCGCTGAACGAGGTCACCATCCCTGACATGAAGAAGGGAGTCGGGAGACACCATGTATGGGCGCCCCAGACGCAAGGTGACGCTGCTGGCATCCACCGCTTCAACCTCACCGCAGCAAGCGGTTGGTTCTCCTTCTGCGAGGAGATCACCATCGACGATGCGATCACCGACGCCTACCACCGGCTTACCGGAGGTGGTGAGAGTGGTGGTGTCTTCGGGACGTTCCACAATCAGACGACGAACCGGGTCTGTCTCCGTGGCTTCAGGCAACTGAGCCACGCCGGCCTGCTTGCACAGAATCTGAGTGGTTGCAACCACCTCACCGGCCTTCACTGAGGCAGCATCTTCAACCTGGAGCTCCGTATGGGTGGAGCCATGGCTGGAGTCGGAGATGGTGTCGCGACGGACGAGGATCGACTCGAGAATCACCAGACGCAGACGGGAAATGGTCTTGGCGCGACGATCAGGAGCCTTCTCCACATCAACCGTCATCTGCGGTGTGGTGTCGAAGGTCTCCAGGATCAGCTGAGTCTTGAGCAACTCAACACCTTCAACAGACTTGATCAGTTCGTTGTCCTTGAAGGCAAGACGCTGAGTGGCCTTGATTCCGAGGTGCGGCCCATTGGCCTGCTTGATGTGAGACAGCTCGGGTAGATGAGCCTCGTTTGGAATGGTGTACTCCTCGACAGGTCGCAGGAGCAATCCCTTGCCTTCAGGTGTTTCCACCATCTGCACGAACTTCATCTCCTCAAAGGTCAGACCTTTGGCGATTTCCTCACCGGGGTTGACCATCTGACCATCACCTTCGAACCGCTCCAGCGCTTTGCTGTCGCTGCTGAGATGGAATTCACCACTGCGGACAATGATCTCGCGCAGGATGTCGTTCTTCTGAGTGACGGTGACGATGCCGGCGGTCTGGCTGAAGATGTCCTTCACCACCTCAGTGCCGGCTTCGATCCACTGACCGTCAGTGATCATCAACAGCGAGATGTCCTTGTTGATCTCATGGGTCTCCTGAGGGATCCAGAGCAGGGTTCCACCTTTGTTGACCTCGTAGCCGTTCTTGGCAGAGCGGGCTTTCTTGATGGCAAGGCCCGGGGCGAACTTGACCAGACCGCCGGTTCCCGTTCGGAAACGATCGTCGGCCAGTTCTGCAATCACTTCACCAGAGCCGATCTTGCTGCCGGGGATGGTGTTGAGGCGATAACGGGTACCGTCCTTGGCCTCCAGATTCCAGATTTCACCTGAGTGGGTGGACTCCTCCAGCAGCTTGAAATCTTTGAGGGTCATCGCCGTGGTGACGATCTGAACCTCACGGGAATCACCGATGGAATCGCGTAGGCGAACCTCTCCCCCGTATTCACTTTTCTGGCTGGCCTCGGCCAGTATCTGCCCCTCTGTCACCTCCGTCTCGCTGGAGACCACAGGCTGAGCATTCGGAGGCAGGTTGTAGACATCGCCTGCAAGCACCCACATCCGGCCAAGGCGCTGGGCCTTGAGAGTGATGTTGCCCTGCCGGTCAGTGACCTCACGGGGCTGAATCGCCTGCTCGTAGCGCACCTGACCCGCCAGGTCACAGATCACATCTTTAGTGGCCTTTTCAACGCTCTTCTTGACTGCGACGGCAGCAATCTGAGCAACGGTGACATCGCTCTCAATCTCCTGGTTGTTGTCAACAAACAGCAGCGAGCCGTAGGTGATGTCGATTTTCTGAGCTTTGCCCTTGCCGGAAGGCTTGATGGTGAGGGTGAAATCAACCTCAGCCTGCTGTGCGTTGACACCATGTGGCGTGCGGTAGGGGCGAACCCGTGCCTTGCTGCCGAATTCAACGGTGCCAGCAAGTTTGGAACGGACCACACCGGTCTCGGCTGTGGACACACCACCGGTGTGGAAAGTCCGCATGGTGAGCTGCGTTCCTGGCTCTCCGATGGACTGTGCCGCGATGATGCCGACCGCTTCACCGAGGTCAACAAGTTCGTTGTGGGCCAATGCCCACCCGTAGCAGCGGCGGCAAACTGAACGGTTGGCTTCGCAGGTGAGTGGCGAACGAACGCTCACGGCAGTGACACCGGCCTTTTCAAAGCCGATGGACAGCGGTGGATCGATCTCTGTATTGCGCTCCGCCAGAACAGTGCCATCGGAACCAACCACCTGAGCGGCGGTCAGCCGACCCACGAGACGGCTACCGAAACGATGGTCCTCCGACTCGACGACAATGTGACGGGTCGTGCCGCAATCATCTTCACGGACAATCACGTCTTGAGCGACGTCGACAAGACGACGGGTCAGATAACCGGAGTCGGCTGTACGTAACGCGGTATCCACAAGACCCTTGCGGGCGCCGTAGGAGGAGATCACGTACTCCGTGACCGTCAGCCCCTCACGGAAGTTGGTGCGGATCGGAAGGTCGATGATTTCACCCTGAGGGTTGGCCATCAGGCCCCGCATACCCACCAGCTGACGCACCTGGGACATGTTTCCCCGAGCGCCGGAGTTGGCCATCATCCACACCGAGTTCAGCGGTGCGTTTTCGTCAAAGTTCTTTTTGACGGCATCCACCAGACGCTCGTTGGTCTCCGTCCAGGTGTCGATCACCTTGGTGTGGCGCTCCACCTCGGTGATTTCACCAAGGCGATATCTCTCTTCTGTCGCGGTGATCTGCTCTTCGGCCTGGCTGAGCAACTCTTTTTTGGCCGCGGGGACCTTGAGGTCGTCGACCGAGATCGAAACGGCTGCCTGGGTGGCGTATTTAAAGCCGAGATCCTTGAGGTTGTCGGCCATTGCTGCCGTCACGGCGGTGCCATGGTTCTTGAAAGACCACGCCACCAGCTTTTTCAGACTGCGCTTGTCGACGATGTGATTACGAAACGGCGGCGGAGTCTTGCTCAGCGGACGAGAGGCTGAAACGGGGGCCTTGGCAGCTTCCTTAGCGGCCTTGCTCTTGCTTGATTTGCGGGATTTAGAGGAGGAGGTCATGGCTGCGCGCAGATCGATGGTGGAAAACGAAACGGGAACGGTGGAGATCAGGCGGCAGCCAGAGCACCGATGATTGTGTGATTCATCACGACACGCCCAGTGGTTGTGAGGATGTAGCGGCTGATCAGAGCTCCTTCTTCGTCAAAACGATCGCGGCGGTAGGTCCACTGCTCGATGCGGGTTCCGTCGCTGAGGGTTTCGCTCTTGATCGGTTCCTCCAGCTCGTCGTTGTCTTCAACTTCACCGTTGAAGCGCACCCAGATCCAATCGTGAAGACCAATGCGCTCGTCTTCGAAAGCGTGGAGCGCATCGTCGAGACTGGCGTAAGTGCGGCTGCGATCGCCGTAATCCGGCTGTTCGTAGCCGGGCTGAAGCGCCGTGAGGTAGTAGGAGCCCAGCACCATGTCCTGAGACGGGGTAACGATCGGTTCGCCGGTCGCTGGAGAAAGAATGTTGTTGCTCGCCAGCATCAACATCCGAGCCTCGGTCTGCGCTTCAATCGCCAGCGGCACATGGACAGCCATCTGGTCACCGTCGAAGTCAGCGTTGAATGCCGGACAGACGAGGGGGTGGAGCTGGATGGCACGGCCATCCACCAGTTTGGGTTCGAAGGCCTGAATGCCGAGACGGTGCAACGTTGGAGCACGGTTCAACATGATCGGGTGACCATCGATCACCTCCTGCAAAACCTGCATCACCTCATCATCGGCACGCTGGATGAGTTTCTTTGCCGCCTTGATGTTGTTAACGATGTTCTGACGGATCAGGCGGTGGATCACGAACGGCTGGAACAGCTCAATCGCCATCTCCTTGGGCAGGCCGCACTGATGCATCTTCAGCTTCGGACCAACCACAATCACTGAACGGCCGGAATAGTCGACCCGCTTACCGAGAAGGTTCTGACGGAAACGTCCCTGCTTGCCCTCAATGATGTCGGAGAGCGACTTCAGCGGCCTGTTGTTGGCACCTACAACCGTGCGACCACGGCGGCCGTTGTCGATCAAGGCGTCTACGGCTTCCTGCAGCATCCGCTTCTCGTTGCGGACGATGATCTCCGGGGCCAGGATCTCCTGAAGACGCGCCAGGCGATTGTTGCGGTTGATCACCCGCCGATAGAGATCATTGAGATCACTCGTGGCGAAGCGTCCGCCGTCGAGCTGCACCATCGGACGCAGATCGGGCGGAATCACTGGGATCACGTCCAGCACCATCCACTCCGGACGGGCATCGGTGGCAATGAAGTTGTCGATCACACGCAAGCGCTTGATCAACTTGGCTCGTTTCTGACCCTTGCTGCCGTTGATGTCTTCACGCAGTTGTTGCGCCACCTCATTGAGGGTGAGGTCTTCCAGAAGCTGCTTGAGTGCTTCAGCACCGATGCCGACCACCGGTTCGTTCTCGATCTCGGAATCTTCCGCGTAGATCTCATCTTCGATCTCGAGCCACTCGTCCTCTGTGAGCAGCTGTTTGTATTTCAGATCCTTGTGGTCACCTGGATCAAGTACCACATAGCAGTTGAAATAAACGATCTGCTCAACATCCCGCAGAGGCATATCCAGAAGGATCGCCACATAGCTGGGGATGCCCTTCAGATACCAGACATGGGATACGGGTGCCGCCAGCTTGATGAAGCCCATGCGATGGCGACGCACCCGGCTTTCTGTGACCTCCACACCACAGCGCTCGCAGACGATGCCGCGGTGGCGAACGCGCTTGTATTTACCGCAATGGCACTCCCAGTCCTTGGAGGGGCCGAAGATCTTTTCGCAAAACAGCCCGTCCATCTCGGGCTTGAGGGTGCGGTAGTTGATGGTCTCCGGTTTGGTGACCTCACCCACCACCTGACCGTTGGGCAGGGTGCGTTGACCCCACTCCATCACCCGATCGGGTGAAGCAAGGGTGATCTTGACGTAATCGAAATGGTTCTCGGTACGAAGATTGCTGTTGGTCATGGACGGTTAAGAAAGAAGGAGCGGTGTTTCTGTTCGTTCGTAGATCCGTCAGTCCTCGTCGTAATCCGCAACGCCGAGGGATTCGTACGTGGGGCGACTGGGAGTGCTGCGTCGGGGGTTCACGTCCTGCATCAGATCAACTTCCTTGCCTTCATCGGTATACACAGCAATGTCGAGCCCGAGGGACTGCAACTCGCGCATCAGCACCTTGAAGGATTCCGGTGTACCAGGGCGCGGAATCGGCTTGCCTTTCACGATCGCGTTCAGAGCCTCATTGCGGCCCTGCATGTCGTCCGATTTGACCGTGAGCAGCTCTTGCAAGGTGTAGGCGGCGCCGTAGGCCTCGAGGGCCCAGACCTCCATCTCACCAAGTCTCTGACCACCCTGCTGTGCCTTGCCTCCCAGGGGTTGCTGGGTGACCAGGGAGTAAGGGCCAGTGGAACGGGCGTGGATTTTGTCATCCACCAGGTGAACCAGCTTGAGGAAGTGGGCGTAACCCACAGCCACCGGCTGGTCAAATGGCTTGCCGGTACGACCATCTCGGAGAACCAGCTTGCCTGGATCGTCGGGGTTGTAAACCCAGGCCTTACCGGGCTGCTTTGCCGCCTCCGTCAGGAAGGTCTCGCAGGTGCGCTGCGACATTTCTGCACCGTGCATTTCATCGAAGGGAACGATGCGCACGCGGGAGTCCAGATTTGAAGCAGCCCAGCCCATGAGCAGCTCAAACACCTGACCCACATTCATCCGGCTCGGCACACCGAGAGGGTTGAGGCAGATGTCCACCGGAGTGCCGTCGGGCAGGTAAGGCATGTCCTCCCGGGGAAGGATGCGACTGATGATCCCCTTATTTCCGTGGCGGCCAGCCATTTTGTCGCCGACCTGAATCTTGCGGCGCTGGGCCACATAGACCCTCACAACCATGTTGGCGCCGGGGGGAAGCTCATCACCCTGTTCGCGGGTGTAGATCCGCACATCGACCACACGACCGCGCTCGGTTCCCGGAACCCTCAGGGAGTTGTCGCGAACGTCGCGGGCCTTTTCGCCGAAGATCGCGCGAAGCAGTTTCTCTTCCGGCGGCTGATCGGATTCACCCTTCGGGGTGACCTTGCCCACAAGGATGTCTCCGCTTTCAACGAAAGCACCGACACGGATGATGCCCATCTCATCGAGATTGCCAAGACTTTCCTCGGCAACATTGGGGATTTCCCTGGTGATTTCCTCCGGACCAAGCTTGGTTTGCCGGGCCTCAATCTCATACTTCTCGATGTGCACCGAGGTGTAGAGGTCATCGGTCACCAGACGCTCGCTGACGAGAAGCGCGTCCTCGAAGTTGTATCCCTCCCAGGGCATGTAAGCGATCAGAACGTTCTGACCAAGAGCAATTTCGCCACCCTCACAGGCAGAACCATCCGCCAACACCTGGCCGATGATCACGGAGTCGCCGCAACGAACAATTGGACGGTGGTTGAGGCAAGTGTCCTGGTTGGAACGCTGATATTTCTGCAGGAAGTGGTTGTGGTTGTTGCCGTCCTCGTCCTCCACCACGATTGCTGTGGCATCGACAAAAGTCACTGTGCCGTTGACTCTTGAGATCGGCACCATGCCTGAGTCGCGAGCGACCTGGGTCTCCAGGCCGGTTCCCACAAGCGCGCGCTGAGGACGCAGCAGCGGAACTGCCTGACGCTGCATGTTCGATCCCATCAGAGCGCGGTTGGCGTCGTCGTGCTCCAGGAAAGGGATCAATGAAGCTGCCACGGAAATCACCTGGACAGGTGAGAGGGCGACGTAATCGACCTGCTCCGGGGAGACCTTCTCAAAATCCTGGCGATAGCGAACAGGTATCAGGTCAGCTGAAATGCGGCCGTCGTCTTCAGTCGCCACGTCGCCGGGGGCAACGCGAACCTCATCTTCCCGATCAGCGGAGAGGTAGATCGGGTCGCCTTCCTTGATAACAACACCGTTATCCACCTTCCAGAAAGGGGTCTCGATGAAGCCGTACTCATTCACCCGAGCATGGGTGGCAAGGGAATTGATCAGACCAGCGTTAGGGCCTTCAGGCGTCTCAATCGGACATAGACGGCCGTAGTGAGATGGGTGGATATCGCGTACAGCGAAACCGGCGCGCTCGCGGGTGAGACCACCAGGTCCAAGGGCCGAGATACGGCGCTTGTGAGTGAGCTCCGCCAGGGGATTGGTCTGGTCCATGAACTGGCTCAGCTGGCTGGAGCCGAAGAACTCCTTGATCGCCGCCACCAGAGGCTTCGGGTTCACCAGTTGAGCCGGAGTGAGGGAATCGGTCTCACCAACGGTCATCCTCTCCTTGATGATTCGCTCCAGGCGGTTCAGGCCCACACGCACCTGGTTCTGAAGCAGCTCGCCCACCGAGCGCACCCGTCGGTTGCCGAGGTGGTCAATGTCGTCAAGGCTGGCACCACCGACGTCCAACTCAAGATTGATCAGGTAATCCAGAGTTGAGAGCACGTCCTCGTGGGTGAGGGTGCGCACCGTGTCAGGAATGGTGAGGCGCAGCTTTTTATTGATCTTGTAGCGACCGACCCGTCCGAGGTCGTATCGCTTGGGATCAAAGAATCTGGTTTGCAGCAACTGCTGACCCCCGCTGACCGAGGGCGGTTCACCGGGCCGAAGCTTCTTGTACAGCTCAAGCAGAGCCTGGTCTTCCGAACTGATCCCTTCGTCGTTAGCAGCGTCGATTGACTTTTTGTAGAACTCCGGATGTCTCAGCTTGTCGAGCACGTCGTTGTCCGACAGGCCCATGGCTCGCATGAGCACGTGGGCATTGATCTTGCGGGTTTTATCGACCCGAACATGCAGAAGATCGTTCTTATCGGTCTCGAACTTCAGCCAGGCACCCCGATTAGGGATAACGCTGGCGTTGTAGGTACGCCGCCCGTTCTTGTCCATTTCATCTTTGAAATAGACACCGGGACTGCGCACGATCTGATTCACGATCACGCGCTCGGCACCATTGATGATGAAAGTGCCTCTTTCGGTCATCAGCGGCAGCTCACCGATGAAGACTTCCTGCTCTTTGATCTCGCCTGTCTCTTTGTTGACCAGGCGGCAGGTCACATACATCTGAGAGGCGAAGGTCGCATCGCGACGCTTGGCCTCTTCCACGTCGTGCCGTGGACGCTTGAGTCGGTACTCGCTGCCGATGAAATGCAGCTCAAGTTTGCCGGTGTAATCGGTGATCGGAGAGAAGCTCTCAAGCTCCTCGATCAGGCCGAGATCCAGAAACCACTTGAAACTTGCCCGCTGTACCTCAACCAGGTCGGGGAGGTAGGTAGCGGTCTTGGCGACCTGAATCGCGCTGCTGCTCATGCGGGGACCGGCAGAGAGGACGAAAGGGACACAACCTGGGCATCGTTACTGGCATCAACCCGCCACCTCCTCGCAACAACAGCGGCTGACTGCGGCTCTGTCAGGGAGCCGGCAGTGCCGCAGTTGAGCTCAGAGATTTCGAGTCAGATCAGCTGACGACGACAAGTGCACCGGAAGGTAATTGGACGCTTCTGGTGCCATGACTCCGAAAAAACGGAAGCATGGCCAGGCAATACAACATCTTACATACGAGTATTGCTCTTTCCAAAGCAAGTTAGGGAAGCCTGAAGAGACGACGAGCGTTTGCCGTGCTGCTCTCAGCAACCTTCGATAGCTCAGCGTCTCGCAGGTCAGCCACCCGAGCAGCCACTGACGCCACAAAGGCCGGCTCGTTTCGCTTGCCGCGGCGAGGCACCGGCGCCAGGAACGGACAATCTGTCTCCACAAGAAAGCGATCTTCAGGCACCTGGCGAGCGCAGTCGTGCGTTGACACTGCCTTGGGGAACGTGACCGTACCGCTGAAACTGATGTAGAAGCCGAGCTCAAGGAACTGATGCATTTCTTCGGGAGTTCCTCCCCAGCAATGCATCACTCCGGAGGGACAACGTCCCTCCGATTGTCTAGTCCTCAGCTCACTCAGCATCGGTTCGGCAGCATCCCTGCAGTGGATGATCACAGGGAGATCCAATTCCACCGCCAGATCAAGTTGAGGCCGCAGCACATTCAGCTGCTCATCGAGGTTCTTGTCCCGGAACAGATCGAGACCCAGCTCACCAATCGCAACCACGCGATCATCTTCCAAAGCCGCCCGTCGAAGCACAGACACGGTGTCATCGCACCAGTGTTCTGTATCGAGCGGATGAACACCGACCGAGTAACGCATCTCCGGGAAGCGATCCGCCAGCGCCCGAATGGCTGGAATCTCCGACGGTTCCACACAGGCATGGAGCAAAGCTCCCACCCCTGCTTCGCGCCAACGGGACGCCACCGCGTCGAGATCTTCCTCGAAGTTGCGGAAAACAATGTGACAGTGACTGTCGATCAGCGTCGGAGTGGACGACACAGGAGGGCCGAAACGCGCTTTCGACCCATTCTGCCGGTTGTTGTCGATGGCTCGAAAGGTTTCAGCTCAGCTGGCTGGTTCCAGAACCCTTCGAACCACTGCACTGAGGCGTGATTTCTGATTTGCACCGTTGTTGCGGTGAAGCACCCCGACCTTCACGGCTTTATCGATTTTGCTGAAAGCAGCGTTGAGAGTGCTCTTGACAGTGGCTTTGGCCTCATCACCAGGGGTGGCCTGGTAGGCGTCGCAGGCTGTGAAGCAGCGCTTCATCAGAGTGCGCAAGGCTGATTTGTAGTTGCGGTTGCGCAGACGGTTGCGCTCAGCTACATCGATCCGTTTTTTCGCTGCTTTGTTATTGGCCACTGCCGCTGAAACGTTGCGAACAATCCATAAGAATACCTGCCGACTGTCACCCCTAGCCAGGTCCTAGTTTCGGAACACTGTCCAGATCGCAACCTTGCCTGAGAGCAGCCCCGCGGCCTTCCCCCTGCTCTGCGTCCGCGATCCCCAGCAGGGTGCCGCTGAACTTCTGAGGCTGACCCGAAGAACCAGCACAAGCCAGCAAAGGGAAGTGAGAGATCGGGTTGACACCATTCTGAGTGAGGTGAAAGAACGCGGAGACAGCGCCGTACGCGAATTCACCCAACGGTTTGATCGCTTTGACCCCCAGCCCCTGACGGTCTCAACCAGGGAGCTCGAACGCGCCTGGACCCAGTTGCCTGGAAACCTCCGGGATGCCCTGGAGCTGGCCCATCGCCGCATCAGTGAATTCCATCAGCGTCAGCGGCCAGCCGACATCAGCATGGAAGGGGTCCATGGGGAACGACTGGGCCGCCGCTGGCGACCTGTCAAGAGAGCCGGTCTTTACGTACCGGGGGGCCGCGCTGCCTACCCCAGCACCGTTTTGATGAATGCTGTCCCCGCACGGGTGGCCGGCGTGAATGACACCGTGATCTGCTCACCGGCAGGCCCCGACGGGCAGGTGAATCAAGTTGTTCTGGCAGCGGCCCATATGGCTGGTGTGCGTACTGTTCTGCGGATTGGAGGCGCGCAGGCGATCGCCGCCATGGCCTACGGCACTGAAAGTGTTGACAAAGTGGATGTGATCAGTGGTCCTGGCAACATCTATGTGACCCTGGCCAAGCAGGCTGTCTACGGCCAGGTGGGCATCGATTCCCTGGCAGGCCCAAGCGAAGTGCTGGTGATCGCCGATCACACCGCCAAGGCGAACCAAGTGGCGTCAGACCTGCTGGCTCAGGCCGAGCACGATCCACTGGCTTCCGCCGTGTTGATCACCACATCGGCCGAACTCGCTGACTCTGTTGGGCTGGCCATTGCTCAGCAACTGGAGGATCACCCACGCCGGGAAATCTGCGAAACATCGCTCAGAGACTGGGGCCTTGTGGTGATCTGCGACGACCTTGAGACCTGCGCTCAACTGAGCGACAACTTCGCTCCTGAACATCTGGAATTGCTTGTGGAACGACCGGAGGCCTTGGCGGATCGCATCCAACATGCAGGCGCAATTTTTCTGGGCCCCTGGTCGCCCGAAGCTGTGGGCGACTACCTGGCGGGCCCAAACCACACCCTTCCAACCTGCGCCGCAGCCCGCTTCAGCGGAGCGCTTTCGGTGGAGACGTTCATGCGACACACATCGATGATCGCCTTCAACCGAGCCGCCCTGGAGGCCACGGGATCGGCGGTCTGCGAGCTGGCCAAGAGCGAAGGACTGCACAGCCATGCTGAGTCTGTGAGACAACGTCTCAGCTGAGGCGCTTCTCCAGGCTGCGCACCCCTGCGCTTCCGGAAGAGACCTCACCAACCAGAACCTCATCCGCCAAATTGACGAACAGGCCGTTCTCAAGAACACCCGGGATGTTGTTGATCGTCTGCTCCAGAGCAATGGGATCACCAATGCCATCGTTGAGCTTCAAATCGAGGACAAGGTTGCCCTGATCCGTCACCACGGGGCCTGCTTTGCGCTGCGCCATGCGCAGATCCGCATGGCCTCCGAGATCCTCCAGGTTCTGCTTCACCTGACGCCATGCCCCAGGCAGCACTTCAACGGGGAGCAGGAAACCAAGATTGAGACGGTCAACAAGCTTGGTTGAGTCAACAACCACTACAAACCTCTCCGCCCTGGCCGCCACCAGCTTTTCTTGCACGTGGCAGGCGCCGCCCCCTTTGATCAACTGGAAAGAGGGATCAACCTCGTCAGCCCCATCAATCGCCAGATCAATCCGATCCACTGCATTGAGGCTGAGCAGGGGGATGTTCAACTCAGCTGCCAGCACCTCACCCTGAAATGAGGTGGTCACACCAACAATATTTTTGAGTTCACCACTGGCGAGCTTGGCTCCGAGGCCCTGGATCATCAATGCAGCTGTAGAACCTGACCCCAGCCCCAGGACCATGCCGTCCTTGATCTGATCGACGGCTGCGTCAGCCACAGCCTGTTTCATCTGATTCTGAAGATCCGACATCAACATCTCCCTGGAGGGCGCGACGGTAGCAAGGGTGTCAGCTGAGTCCTGGAAGGGGTGCCGGTTTCACCGAAAGGTTGAGCTCCTTCCCATTGCGCAGCAGCTTGAGCTGAAGCTGCCCACCGAGGGGAGACCCATCCACAACTTCCAACAGCTGCTGTGGGTCGAGCACTGTTTGATCGCGAACGCCAATCACCAGATCGCCGCGTCGCAGCCCGGCCTTTTCAGCTGGACCCTCCGGTAACACCGACTGAACCAGAGCACCACGGCGCTCCGGCAGCTCCACCAGGGCGTTGGGATCCTGGTTGTGCTCCCTGGCGATGCGCGGCGTCAAGGCCACAAGCTGGAGACCGATGTAGGGATGCACCACCTCACCCTTTTGCACCAACTGATCCGCCACGCCACGCGCAAGATTGATCGGGATGGCGAAGCCGAGGCCGGCGCCAGGGCCTGAACGCACGAGAGTGTTGATTCCGATCACTTCACCTTCTCCGTTAACCAGAGGACCACCGGAATTGCCTGGGTTGATGGCGGCATCGGTCTGAATCAGCTCCAGGCGTTTATCGGAAAACCCAAGGCTGTTGATATTGCGGTGAAGACTGCTGACGATGCCAAGGGTGACGGTGCGTTCAAGGCCGAAGGGAGTTCCCAGCGCGATCGCCCAGTCGCCCACCTCCATGACCTCTGAATCACCCAGAGGTGCCTGGGGAGGAAGCGTCTTGCCGTCGAGACGCACGAGCGCCAGATCCGTCACCTGATCAATACCCACCACCTGACCATCCAGCTGCTCTCCATCGGCCAGGGTCACGCTCACCGTCTCCACCCGATCAACAACGTGGGCGTTGGTGAGGACGAGTCCCTCGGTATCGATGACCACACCGGACCCCTGGCCGCGTTCCCGCTCAGGTCCTCTGGCGGGATCTCCAAGAAGATCACGCAGCAGTGGATCGATCAGGGTTGGATCAAACGGCTGCCGCTCAACGGTGCGCTCCGTGTCGATGCGAACGACGGCAGGAGCAACACGACGCACCGCGTCCGCAACGAAACTGTGCTCGATGGCCCATACCGAGGGAACGGAACCCATCAGGAACCATCCACCCAGCAGCAGGATCAGGGTCTGTCGCAGCAGCTGGCTCATCAGACGGCAGAAATAAGGGTTGTTCTTTTTATCGGACTTCGCAGCTCTGTGAGGGTGGTCCGGATCGGACAGATTCATCGCCCATCGCAAAACACCATCAGTCAAACCACAAAACCATGGCTACAGAAAATCTGTATGCCGATGTTGGATGCCAATTCGTCTGGCCCCGATTGCCGTAGCTGCGGCCTTGGTCACCCCGCTGGCCTGGGCCACCCCCGCCGCTGCTGAAAGCACCACGCTCAAGGCGGTGATCTTCGAGGACGTCAAGCCTCTGTATCAGAAAACCGATGCCGGCTATGAGGGCTTGGGCGTCGACGTTCTGGAACAGATCCGGATGCAGGCCCGTCGCCGCAAAGTCCAATACACCAGCGCCAACTCTGTGAAGGAGGGCCTGAACGCCGTGATCACCGGCAAGGCCGACATTGCCTGCGGTGTGGCGTTCACCTGGGCCCGCTCCACGCAGGTGAATTACACACTGCCCTTCGGAATAGGTGGCACCCGCTTGCTCACCGCAAGCGACACCACCGTGGACGGAACGCCATCGTCGCTTTCCGGCAAAACCGTAGGTGTGGTCAAGGATTCCGCTTCAGCGAAGGTGCTGAAAAGTGTGGTGCCTGGGGTCACGCTGAAGCCTTTTGACACACCAGCCCTGGCCCTGGCTGCCTACGACAGCGGGGATGTCCCCATCCTGGGCGGCGGCACCCTCTGGCTGGCCGCCAACAGCAGCCCGGCAAGCACCGCACTGCTTCCGTTGCGCCCCTACGGCCGTTCCGGCATCGGCTGCATCGTGAGCCAGAACAACGGAAAGTTGCTGTCCAACGCCAACCTGGCAATCGGCCAGATGATGCAGGCCTACATGGACGGCGACGCCGGGACGCGCCACATGGTCGAGCGCTGGATCGGACCCGAGAGCAGCGTTGGCCTCAGCCGGGAAGTCATCCAGGCGCTTTACGGCCTGATCCTCAACGTCACCGCCGAAATTTCAACAACCGTCACACCAGCCCGCTGAGGTTCAATCCCACCATCAGCACAAGCCAAGTTCTGCCCACGACACCATCCCTCCTTTATGAAACGCTCCCTGATTGCTTTTCAGGCGTTGCTCGCCTCCAGCGCCGTTCTCTGCCAAAGCGCCGAGGCCAGCAACACCTACTCAGCACCCGATCATCTTGAAAGCAGTCTTGAGGCTCGGATCAAAGCAGCTCAGACCGGCGACTGGAGTTCATTGCTGAACCCATCCGACTCTGAAGAAGAGCTGGTCGCCAAGAGCAAATGGGGCAACGGTGGGGGGCATAAGTTCAGCAACAGCCGTGGATCTGGCAAATGGAAGAACGGCAAGAGCGGCAATAAGTGGGGCAACAGCCGCAATACTTGGGGCAATGGCGGCTACCACGGCGGCTGGCGCAACGGCGGTGGTGCCTGGGGTAACGGCCGTGGTGGCTTCGTGAACTGGTGAGCCAGACCACTCCTATTTCTGCAGGGGCTGAGCTGAACCAGTTCGGTCCCATCGGCTTGGTGGTGGTCCAGTCCACCTCCCTCTGCAATCTCGATTGCTCCTATTGCTATCTGCCCGATCGCCAGAAGAAGAGGGTCTTTGACCTCAATCTGCTGCCGCTGCTGATCCAGCGGATTCTCGAAAGCCCCTATGCCGGGCCGGAGTTTTCACTCGTCTGGCATGCCGGAGAGCCTCTCACGCTCCCCACCCACTGGTACGACGAGGCAACCAGGATTCTTCATCAAAGCCTCTTCGACCATGGCGCCCAGGGGCTGGATTTCACCCAGCACGTCCAGACCAACGCCACATTGATCAACGACGCCTGGTGCGATTGCTTCAGGCGGAATCGGATCGTGGCGGGCATCAGCGTGGATGGCCCGGAGGAGATTCACGACGCTCACCGTCGCTTCCGCAATGGCCGTGGATCTCACGCGCTGGCGATGAAAGGGATTGAAGCCCTGCACCGGAACGAGATTCCGTTCCACTGCATCTCCGTGCTCACCGAAGATGCCATGGAACAACCGGAGCGGATGTACCGCTTCTTCAGGGACAACGGCATCAACGACGTTGGGTTCAACGTGGAGGAGCAGGAGGGGATTCACACCAGCTCCTCCATGCAGGGTGCTGCAATGGAGCGCAAATATCGCGACTTTTTAAAAACCTTCTGGCATCTCAGTGAACAGGATGGTTATCCCGTGGTGCTGCGGGAATTTGATCAGGTGATCAGCCTGATTCAGGGCCGCCAGCGGATGACCCAGAACGAGCTGAACCGTCCGTTCTCAATCCTGAGCGTGGATTGGCAGGGGAATTTTTCGACGTTTGATCCAGAGCTGCTCTCTGTGGCGAGTGATCGCTACGGAACGTTCAACCTGGGCAATCTGCGCAACTTGTCGCTGGAAGAGTCCACCCAAACAGAGCAGTTCC
This sequence comes from uncultured Synechococcus sp., assembly GCA_913050105.1. Taxonomy (GTDB): domain Bacteria; phylum Cyanobacteriota; class Cyanobacteriia; order PCC-6307; family Cyanobiaceae; genus Parasynechococcus. The sequence goes on along the minus strand of CAJWZN010000006.1, from coordinate 7,322 downwards.
AGCGGCTGTTCTCAGATATGAGCCGAGGTGTTCGGAGCTGTCAGGAGGGCTGCGAATACTTCGGCCTTTGCGGCGGTGGCAATGGCAGCAACAAGTTCTGGGAACACGGCAGCCTCGCCGCCAGTGAAACGAATGCCTGCCGCTTCGGAACCCAGATTCCGGTGCAGGTGTTGCTGGAACGCTTTGAACAGGGTCCGCCGCTCGAGGGCAATGGCCTGCATCGGGAGCCGCCCCGACCAGCCAAGCGCTGAAGCCGCCAGGTCACGATCGCGCTTGGCTGGCGCCAGATGACCTGTCGGATACATTGGGAAGGTGTCCGACGGGCATCTCCCAACGGGAGATCGGCCACAACTGAAAATGCACGTCGGGCCGAGCCCGATTTCAGTTCCCTTTGCCTCACCCCCTTCTGCCCGAACTTGAATCGCTCACAACCGAGGCGGCAGCGTCCCGGAAGTTCGAGCTCTGCGGCCTTCAGCTGCTCACACACATGAGCCCGATGACACTCGAAGTGCAGATTCGGCACAGCAGTGGTTCGGATGTGAGCCTCGACGACTGCGCCGGATTCAGCTTGGTGCTCGGTGAAGCTCTTGAATCCTCTGAGCTGCTGAAGGAGCCCTATGTTCTGGAAATCAGCAGTCCCGGCATCGGGGAGCAGCTGGCGAGTGATCGTGATTTCAAAACCTTTCGCGGTTTCCCTGTGGAGACCAGCTATCGCGACAAGGATGGATCTGAGAAGAGCCTCGAAGGTCTCTTGTTGGAACGCGACGACGAAACGCTGCAGATCAACATTCAGGGCCGGATTAAACGTCTGCCCCGCGACTGCGTAATCGCCGTCCGTCTCACAACCCCCAGCGCCTGACAGCGCCCAACCGTTACTCCATCCCGCTCACTCTCACCAACCGATGGCACTCGTCCTTCTTCCTGGCCTCACCAACCTGATCGACGACATCAGCGAAGAAAAGAAGCTGCCGCCTCAAGTGGTGGAAGCAGCCCTGCGGGAAGCCCTGCTCAAGGGATACGAGCGCTACCGCAGAACCCTCTACATCGGGATCAGCGAAGACCCGTTTGAGGAGGACTACTTCAGCAACTTCGACGTAGGCCTGGACCTCGAAGAAGAGGGTTATCGCGTGCTCGCCAGCAAGATCATTGTTGACGAGGTGGAAAGCGAAGACCACCAGATCGCCCTGGCGGAGGTGATGCAGGTGGCGGAAGACGCCCAGGCGGGAGACACCGTTGTTCTGGACGTAACTCCCGAAAAGGAGGATTTCGGCCGGATGGCGGCGGCCACCACCAAGCAGGTGCTGGCGCAGAAGCTGCGCGATCAGCAGCGGCGGATGATCCAGGAGGAATTCGCCGACCTGGAGGATCCGGTGCTGACCGCCCGTGTGATCCGGTTCGAGCGTCAATCGGTGATCATGGCCGTCAGCTCCGGCCTGGGCCGACCGGAAGTGGAAGCGGAGCTGCCGCGTCGAGATCAGCTACCGAACGACAACTACCGAGCCAACGCAACCTTCAAGGTGTTCTTGAAGGAAGTGAGTGAGGTGGCACGCCGCGGCCCCCAGCTGTTCGTCAGCCGCTCCAATGCCGGCCTGGTGGTTTATTTGTTCGAGAACGAAGTTCCTGAGATCCAGGAAGGATCCGTGCGGATTGTGGCGGTGGCACGGGAAGCCAATCCCCCCTCACGCTCCGTTGGACCGCGCACGAAGGTGGCTGTCGACAGCATCGAGCGCGAGGTGGATCCAGTTGGAGCCTGCATCGGCGCCCGCGGATCCCGCATCCAACAGGTGGTGAATGAATTGCGAGGCGAAAAAATTGATGTTGTCCGCTGGTCTCAGGACCCCGGCCAGTACATCGCCAATTCCCTCAGTCCAGCCCGGGTGGAGATGGTGCGCTTGGTTGACCCCGCCGGTCAACATGCCCATGTGCTGGTGCCCCCCGATCAGTTGAGCCTGGCCATCGGCCGTGAAGGGCAGAACGTGCGATTGGCCGCAAGGCTGACGGGTTGGAAGATCGACATCAAGAACTCCACCGAATACGACCAGACCTCCGAAGACGCCGTAGTGGCCGAACTGATTGCCCAACGGGAAGAGGAAGAGGCTCTGCAGCTGGAAGCCGAGGAACGTCTCGCCGTTGAACAAGCCGCTCGCGCCGAAGAGGATGCACGGTTGCGCGAGCTATATCCCCTTCCCGAAGACGAGGAGGACTACATCGAGGGTGACCAGGAGGTCTACGCCGAAGGTGAGGTTGCTGCGGAAGACGTCATTGAGGAAGACCCCTCAATCGAAGCGGCTGCTGACGATGAACAGCCCGCTGACGCTGAACAGCCTGCTGGTGAAGAGCAGCCTGTCGATGGCAGCGAGGACGCCCGGTGACCGATCGTCCCGTCCTGCGTCGCTGCGTGGCATGCCGCCAGCTTTTGGATCGTCGCCAGCTATGGCGGGTGATCCGCGACCATCAGGACGGTGTCCTTCTGGATCAGGGAATGGGCCGTTCGGCCTATCTCTGCCCCAACGAGGACTGTCTAGAAGAGGCCCGGCGCCGCAAAAGACTGCAGAAAGCCCTGCGTTGTCAGGTTCATGATGCAGTCCTCGAGGCCCTGGATCAGCGGCTCCGTCACTCGACGGAAGAGTCCGCTGAGGCAAACTGAACACTGGCCACACTATGTGCGGCCTCCGCGGCACCTCGTGCCCGGCCCGACCGGAGATCACCACTGAATGACCAGCAGCGGCAAAGTCAGAATTTACGAGCTTTCCAAGGACCTCGGTCTTGAGAACAAGGACGTGCTGGATGCGGCTGAAAAGCTGTCGATCGCAGCCAAGAGCCACAGCAGCTCGATCAGTGACGCCGAAGCCGGGAAAATCCGCAATCTGCTGAAGTCCGGAGGGAACGGAGCGCAACCCGCAGCTCCGAACAAACCGGAATCCGGCAAAGCGATTCTGTCGGTGAAGAAGGCTGCGCCCCCAGCCAAGCCTGCAGCAGCAAAGCCCGCACCTGCAAGACCTGCTGGAGCACAACCGGCAGCTGCTCCGGTCCAACCCCCGACCAGCAAGCCTGTGGCCGTCAAACCGGCTGCCACGCCAGCCAAGGTGTCGTCTCCTCCGGCTCGACCCGCCGCCGCAGCGAACCCGCTTCCTGCCAGCCCAGCTGCTGCAAAGCCAGCCTCCGCCAAACCAGCCCCTGCCCCTGCTCGGCCAACCGCCTCGAAGCCTTTACCCCGACCAGCTCCCGCGAAACCACCTGTGGTGGTGAAACCTCCAGCCAGCAAGCCTGAGCTGGTCAGCAAACCGGAAGTTGTCAGCAAGCCGATACCGGCCGCGAAACCAACCCCTCCGCCAGCACGCCCGGCAGCGGCCAAGCCATCAGCGCCCCCGGCCAGGCCCACGTCGGCCAAACCAGCACCGCGACCGGCTGCTGCACCCAGTCGCCCAACTCCCGGGAAGAGCGAGAAACCACAGATCGTTGCTCGTTCCGGCGCCCCATCGCGGCCTGGAGCGGGTGCCGCACGCCCGGGTGCTCCAACGCGACCCGCAGGTGCTGCCAAACCTGGAGCCCCCCCAGCCAAGCCAACGCCGCGGCCAGAGTTGGTTGGGAAGCCTGTTCCACGACGCCCCGGCACCGGTGTTCCGCAACGACCGGGCAGCCCCGGACGACCAAGTCGTCCAGGCGCACCGGTTCGCAAAGGTGGAAACACCCTCGAACTGGTCGGCAAGCCGATCCGACGCGACGGCAGCCCCGCTGCCGGTGGACGCCCCGGGGCTCCAACGCGACCCGGTGCTCCAACGCGGCCCGGTATGCCCGGCGGCATGAGAAAGCCTGTGGCTCCGGGCGAACTCATGCAACTGCAGAAGCCCGTTGGGCGTCCGATGGCGCCGGCGCCACGGCGACCGGATGCACCCACCAAAACCGGTGAAGCGGCAGGCACTGCAACACCACCGGTTGCAAGGCCCAATGCACCCTCGGCACCGCGCAGACCAGGATTCCGCCCCGGTGGCCCCGGTGGCCAGCGACGACCTGGACGCCCCGACTGGGACGACAGCGCCAAACTGGAAGCACTGCGCAGCCGTTCGCCGCAACGTCAGCGCCAGAAGGTGCACATCATCGGTGAAAACGATGATTCCCTGGCAGCGCAGACCGGCGGTTTTGCCGGTGAGCAGGAAAACATGGTGCTGTCGGCGAGCCTGGCTCGTCCCGCCAAGCCCAGATCCCCGCAACGCAAGGCACCCAAACCCGTTGCGGCGATGCGCAAACGCCGCAAGGAAACCACTCGTCAGCGTCAGCGCCGCCGCGCCATGGAGCTGCGGGCAGCCCGCGAGGCCAAGCAGGTGAGGCCGGAAATGATCGTTGTGCCGGAGGACAACCTCACGGTGCAGGAGCTGGCGGACATGCTCAGTGTCGAAAGCTCCGAAATCATCAAATCCCTCTTCTTCAAAGGGATCATCGCCACGGTCACCCAATCCCTGGACATGGGCACGATCGAGACGGTGGCCGAGGAATTCGGGGTCCCTGTCCTGCAGGACGACGTCGAGGAAGCCGCCAAGAAGACCGTCGAGATGATCGAGGAGACCGACAAGGCTCACCTGATCCGACGCCCCCCCGTCGTCACGGTGATGGGCCACGTCGACCACGGCAAAACCAGCCTGCTGGATGCCATCCGCCAGGCCCGGGTTGCTGCCGGTGAGGCCGGTGGCATCACCCAGCACATCGGTGCATACCAGGTCGAAATCAAGCACAACAATGAGCCCCGCAAGCTCACCTTCCTGGATACGCCGGGCCATGAAGCCTTCACGGCTATGCGAGCGCGCGGCACCAAGGTGACCGACGTGGCGGTACTGGTTGTGGCGGCGGACGATGGTGTGCGTCCTCAGACCCTGGAGGCCATCAGCCACGCCCGCGCGGCTGAAGTGCCGATCGTGGTTGCGATCAACAAGATCGACAAGGAAGGGGCATCGCCTGATCGGGTGAAACAGGAACTCTCCGATCAGAGCCTGCTGGCGGAAGACTGGGGCGGTGATGTGGTGATGGTGCCGGTGAGTGCCATCAAGAGAGAAAACATCGACAAATTGCTCGAGATGCTTCTGCTGGTCACTGAAGTGGAAGACCTTCAGGCCAACCCCGATCGCATGGCTCGCGGCACCGTGATCGAAGCTCATCTCGACAAGGCAAAAGGCCCTGTGGCCACACTCCTGATCCAGAACGGAACCCTCAGGACCGGCGACGTTCTCGCAGCTGGTCCGGTGCTCGGCAAGGTACGCGCCATGGTCGACGACAACCGTCAACGGTTGAAGGAAGCCGGCCCATCCTTTGCTGTCGAGGCCCTCGGCTTCAGCGAAGTACCGACGGCGGGCGATGAATTCGAGGTCTATGCCGATGAGAAATCGGCGCGAGCCGTGGTGGGCGATCGGGCTTCGGATGCCCGCGCCACCCGCCTGGCCCAGCAGATGGCCTCTCGACGGGTGTCACTGACCGCCATGTCCGGTCAGGCCAATGAGGGTGAGCTGAAGGAACTCAACCTGATCCTCAAAGCCGATGTTCAGGGTTCCGTGGAAGCCATCCTCGGTTCTCTTGAACAGCTGCCTAAGGATGAAGTTCAGGTGCGGGTGCTGTTGTCAGCACCGGGTGAAATCACCGAAACGGATGTGGACCTGGCTGCCGCATCCGGTGCGGTGATCGTGGGCTTCAACACCTCGATGGCCTCCGGTGCGAAGAAAGCCGCTGATGCCACCGGCGTCGATGTGCGCGACTACGACGTCATCTACAAACTGCTGGAAGACATCCAGCTGGCCATGGAAGGTCTGCTGGAACCCGAGCTGGTGGAGGAGCCTCTCGGAGAAGCCGAGGTGCGAGCCGTGTTCACCATTGGCAAAAGCGCTGTGGCCGGTTGCTACATCACCACAGGAAAACTGCATCGCAACTGCAATGTCCGCGTTCATCGCGGCAAACAGGTTGTATTTGCTGGCGACCTGGACTCCCTCCGTCGCAACAAAGACGACGTCAAGGAGGTGGCCACCGGTTTCGAATGCGGTGTCGGCACCGATCGTTTCGCCAACTGGGAGGAAGGCGACCGGATCGAAGCCTTCAAGATGGTTACCCAGCGCCGCAAACTCACCACCTGATTCCACCAGTCACCGTGCAGCCCCGCCGCGAGCCTCTGCTCTGGCTTCAGTGCCTCGCAATCGGCGCAATTCCCCTGGAATTGTTGCTGATCCGGGTGCTGCTGGCGGGTGCCGATCCAGGTCCAGTGCCGTTGCTGGAACGCCTGCTGCTTTGGGCCGTTGCTGTACTCGCACCCGCGGTTGCTTTATGGCGTCGCCCGGCGGACTGGGGCTCTCTGCTCCTGCTTCGCATTCCAACCGAAATCCGCACCGAGCAGCAGAAGCAACTCAGCGACCGTCAGTGGGGACTGATCAACAAGGTCGTCCTGATCGTGATTGCGGTTGGTCTGCTGCCCCTGATCTGGTGGCTGGATGAATCAGCAGGCCTGGTGCAGGAGTTGTCGCCCGTTCAGGACAGATCGCGATTGGTCACCCTGCTGCTCAGCACACCCCTGCTTGCTTTGGTTGTGTGGCAGGTGCAGCAATTGGTTCAGGCCATCCTGCTGCTCAGCGGTGCAGAGCTGAACGACGAACCCACGGAGCCATGGGATTCTCAACGGCTCAAGAACGACAGAAGCAGCTTTGGCCTTCAACTGCTGCGGATTCCACTGCTGAGTTGGTCAGAATCCGGTTCAAGCCAAGAGGCGGCGGATACATCAGAACCTGAGCAACCCCAACCCCCGAAAACGGAAACAGTCAGTCCTGAGAACACCTCGATAGAAAAGGAGGAGAACTGTGACAAGGATCACGCCGAAAGGACTGCTGACGAGGTGCAACCTGACGTGATGGAGGAGGAGGTGCTCGCAGAAGAGGTAACGGGAGAGAACCTGCAGCAGGTCAATGATGCAGCGCTGGAGGAGCCGGAATCAATCCTGACCGCCACTGCGGTTGCGGTCGAACCAGAGCAGGGCGGAGAAAATCAGGAGAGCACCCGATTGGATGCCGAAGTCGTTGAGGGGGACGCTGTCGCCGGCGGAGAAGCGGAACAGCATGGTGAACATCCCGAGGCCAGCGGAGGCGAAGAGCGCGACCCAGACAAGGCGCCGGAGTCCACGCCAGGGGGTTTGTGATTCCCGCAACAAGCGCTTCCTGACAGCGGGGTCAAGGTTTTTATCGGCCGGCCGCTCGTTGGTCACTCAGATCAAGCAGTTGTGGAAATGTTAAATTGAAAATGTCGCCGATGTAGCTCAGCCGGTAGAGCAACGCTTTCGTAAAGCGTGGGTCGCCTGT
>CAJWZN010000005.1 GCA_913050105.1 uncultured Synechococcus sp. | reverse complement strand
ACGTTTGCCGGCATCTTTGAAGACCTCGGAGCTGAGCTGCCTGCATTCACCCAGTTACTGGTGAATCTGAGTGACCTGCTGCGCTCCAGCGCCGCCCTTTATGCAGCCGGTGCGCTGCTGCTGACGATCTGGTTGATCGGGCGCTACTACGCGACAAGCAATGGCCGTCGGGTGATCGATCGGCTGGTGCTGAAGCTTCCTCTTTTTGGGGAACTGATCCTGATGACAGCAACTGCACAGTTCTGCCGAATTTTCAGTTCTCTCACGCGAGCTGGGGTACCCATCCTTCAGGCGATGGAGATTTCCAGCCAAACCGCCGGTAATGCAATCATCTCTGACGCCATCCTGACCTCCCGCTCCATGGTTCAGGAGGGGATCCTGCTCAGCACAGCACTGATCCGGCAGAAAGTCCTGCCGGACATGGCCCTGAACATGTTGGCCATCGGGGAAGAAACCGGAGAGATGGACCGGATGCTGAGCAAGGTCGCTGACTTCTACGAAGACGAGGTGGGGGCAATGGTGAAAGCCCTGACCTCGATGCTGGAACCAGCGATGATCGTGATCGTTGGCGGCATCGTGGGTTCCATCCTGTTGGCGATGTATCTGCCGATGTTCACCGTGTTCGACCAGATCCAGTGAGGGCCTCCGCTACCGCCTGACCAGCCAGCCAGCCGCCGCTCCAGCAGGCCTGGAAGTTGAAACCTCCGGTCACCCCATCCACATCCAGCAGTTCACCAGCCAGGTAAAGACCTGGACAACGACGACTTTCCATACTGGCAAGATTCACTTCCCCCAGATCCACACCGCCGGCGATGACGAACTCCTCGCCGAAAGGGCCACGGCCCTTGATCTCCAGCTGCTGGGCACACAGAAGTTCCACCAGGCGGCGCTCTGCCTTGATCGGCATATCCGCCCAACGTCGCTCGGCGTCCGATCCCGTCATGGCCAGAAAAGCCAGCCAGAGGCGACGAGGCAGATGATCGAACGGTTTCGAAGCTGACAGCGTGCGCGAAGCCTGATCCTGTCGCCAGTGCTGAAGCCGCTGCTCGACACCAGAGCGACCGAGGCCTGCACTCCAGTCCAGCTTCAGCACGCCCTTGTAATGAGCCTGATGCAACGCCCTGGCGGCAAAAGCTGAAAGCCGCAGAGTGGCTGGACCACTCAGACCTCGGTGGGTGATTAACACCCGCCCGATCTGCCGGAAGCGCTGATCGCCCAACCTCAGATCAAGACCCACATCATCGATGGCGATGCCGCTGCACGCTGTCAGCGTCTTGTCCAGAAGCGACAAGCTGAACAACGAGGGCACTGGAGGCACCACCTGATGACCGAGTTGCTCGGCCAGCGTCCGGCCGCCCGGATGGCCACCGGTTGCAAGCATCAGCCTGCGCGTCCGCAACGGTGACTCGAGGCCGCGGCCTTCGACAACGAAATCACCGTCGGCGTCCACAGTCACACGCTGCACCATCGATCGGGTGCGGAGCTGAACACCTGCCGTTGCCGCAGCCTGACTCAGGCATTGAATCACCGCCTCCGAACGGTTCTGCTGCGGAAACATCCGGCCATCCGACTCCTCGACAAGGGTGAGGCCGTGATCGTCAAACCAGGCAACTGCATCACCAGAAGCAAAGCGACTGAATGGACCCCGCAGGGGGCGACTTCCCCGTGGGTAGTGGGAAGCCAACTCAAGGGGATCCCAGCAGGCATGGGTCACATTGCAGCGGCCACCACCACTGATCCGCACTTTCTGGAGCGGCTCTGAGGTGCCTTCCAACACCAGCACTCTGGTGACACCCTGCTCCGCTGCGGTGATGGCAGCCATGTAACCGGCTGGTCCACCCCCAACAACGATCAGATCATGCGGGCTGGAAGCGCAGTGCGACGCCGTTGTTGCAGTAGCGCTTGCCCGTCGGTCGGGGTCCGTCATTGAACACGTGCCCCTGGTGACCACCGCAGCGGCTGCAGTGGTACTCCGTGCGAGGAATAATCAGTTTGAAATCTACTTTCGTAGCGATCCCACCTTCGAGAGGTTGAAAAAAACTGGGCCAACCAGTGCCACTGTCGAACTTCGCCTGCGAAGAGAACAACGGCTGATCGCAACCAGCACAGTGATAATTTCCAGATCGTTTTTCATCATTCAAGGAACTGGTGAAAGGGCGCTCCGTCCCTTCATTGCGGAGCACGTTGTATGCCTCAGCGGTGAGTCGCTCTCTCCAGGCATCATCGCTGAGATTCCAGGCCGAGTCACTGGCCTTTGATGCCGCCAACACCGGCCGCTCGCCAAAGACGCTGCCGAATACCCCAGCAAACGCTCCCATCAGCATGGATCGACGAGAGACGACGGTGTTGAAGACCACAGCATTCGGTAGGCAGTGACATTGGCGGTTCTAATGGATCCATGACTGCTCCCGACACCGCTGCCTACCGCTTCAGCGTGGCGCCGATGCTCGACTGCACGGATCGTCACTTCCGTGTACTGATGCGGCAGATCAGCCAACGGGCACTTCTGTATTCGGAAATGGTTGTGGCCCAGGCGCTGCACTACAGCAAACGCCGCGACAAGCTGCTCGACTTCGACTCCGCGGAGCATCCGATCGCCCTCCAGGTGGGGGGTGACAATCCAGCTCTGCTGGGCGATGCGGCCCGACTCGCTCACGATTGGGGCTACGACGAAATCAATCTGAACGTGGGATGTCCGAGCCAGAAGGTTCAGGCAGGAAACTTCGGGGCATGTCTGATGGCTGAGCCGGAACTGGTAGCCCGATGTGTGGAAGCAATGGCAACAGCAAGTTCCCTGCCTGTGACCGTGAAACACCGAATCGGCATCGACAACCTCGACAGCGATGACCTGCTCACCGCATTTGTTGATCGGGTGGCAGCAGCCGGGGCATCTCGGTTTGCGGTGCATGCCCGCAAAGCCTGGTTGGAAGGACTTGATCCCAAACAGAACCGGACAGTGCCACCTCTCCAACACGACAGGGTGATGGCCCTCAAACAGCGCCGACCCGAATTGATCATTGAAATCAATGGCGGCCTTGATTCACCCGATGATTGCCTGAAGGTGTTGAAAACTTGCGATGGAGCAATGGTGGGACGAGCTGCCTATGAACACCCTCTGCGTTGGAGTGGCATTGACACGCAGATATTTGGCGAAACACCACGAATTATCAAAGCTTCGGATGTTGTCGAAGGAATGATCCCCCACGCATCTGCCCACCTCAGCCGTGGTGGCCGACTCTGGGATCTCTGCCGTCATTTGATGCAGCTAGTGGAGGGGGTGCCAGGAGCCAGACATTGGCGCAGGAACCTGGGCGAAAAAGCTCAGAAACGCAATGCGGATCTGAACGTACTGGAGGAGGCCGGTCGCCAACTGAGAGAGGCCGGCCTCTGATGAGCTGAATTCAGCCTTCCGCGCCTCCATAGCCGGAATAGTCATCTCCACCGCCGGTGGAGGAACCACGTCGACGACGGCTGCGACCATCCTCATAAGGATTGGCATTGGAATCGCCGCCACCGCTTGCGTTATCTCGGGCTCCATAGCTGCGATCCTCCCAGCCACGGGCTCCTGAACGGCGGTCACCACTATCGCCGGCACCGCCGTAGCCACCGCCACCGCCACCGCCGTAGCCACCACCGCCGCCACCGCCGTAGCCACCACCACCGCCGCCTCGACGGGGGGCACTGCCACGGGGTTCAGCCTTGTTGATACGCAGGGGACGACCCATCAGCTCAGCTCCCTGCAACCCTTCGATGGCTGCAGCTTCTGTGGCTTCGTCGCCCATTTCGATGAAGGCGAAACCACGCTTACGGCCAGTGTCCCGCTCAAGTGGAAGGGCGCAATTGGTGACTTCTCCGAACTGGGCGAAGAGCTCACTCACATCTTCCTGCTCAGCGCGGAAGGGAAGGTTGCCAACGAAAATACTCACGTTCTGCGTGGACCGGGTACAAAAGAGAGACCGAAAAGGTCTGGATCATGGCCATCGGATCTTCACTTCAAATGAAGTGTGATACCGCTGGCATGTAAATCGTAGACCCGATAACCCGTCTCAGTCATCCCGGAAGCACATTCATTTCAGACGCACGCTCCAGAGCTGGAGTTGCTCTTCAACTCGGTCAAATCCGGTTCCTCCTTCACTGCGACGAGCGGCGACAACAGCACGTGGTGCCAAGGCATCGTGAAGATCAGGACCAAAGGCTGGATGCAACTCCTTCCAGGCCTCAAGATCCAGATCCCGCAACAGACAGTTTTGGTCCAAACAGCGTCGTACAACCGCCCCAACCAGTTGATACGCCTCTCGAAACGGAACACCGCGAGCGACTAAATAATCGGCCACATCTGTGGCATTGGAAAAATCCTGCTCCACCGCCTGATTGAGACGTTCCACTTGGAACTCAAGACCCTCTTCAAACAGAATCGCCGTTGCTTCAACACAGTCGCGCATGGTGCGAAACGCATCGAAGAGGGCCTCTTTATCTTCCTGAAAGTCCTTGTTGTAAGCCAAAGGCAAGCCTTTGATCATCGTCAGCAGAGACTGAAGATGGCCAAACACTCGGCCACACTTACCGCGCACCAACTCAGGAACATCAGGGTTCTTCTTCTGAGGCATCAGGCTGCTGCCGGTGGCGCAGCGATCCGTGAGGCGAACAAACCCGAACTCCTCCGATGCCCAGGCAATCACCTCCTCCGACAGACGACTGAGATGCGCCATCACCAGTGAAGCCGCAGCAGAGAATTCCACACAGAAATCTCGATCGCTGACGGCATCAAGGCTGTTGGCATACACCGCTTCGAATCCCAACGCATCCGCGGTGTGGCGTCGATCTATCGGAACCGGGGTTCCAGCCAACGCTGCGGCCCCGAGCGGACAGATGTTGACTCGACGACGTACATCCCCTAGCCGCTCTCGATCCCGCTGAAGCATCTCCAGGTATGCCAGCAGATGATGGGCCAGGCAAAGAGGCTGAGCTCGCTGCAGGTGCGTGTAACCCGGTATCAAGGTGTCGCGATGCTGATCAGCCTGACGAAACAGGGCCCTTTGCAAACGCAACAGATCACCATCCACTTCATCAAGACGGCGTCGCAGCCAGAGCCTCAGATCAGTGCCCACCTGATCATTCCGACTGCGGCCGGTGTGAAGCTTCTTGCCGACGGGCCCGAGCAGAGCGATCAGACGACGCTCAACAGCGAAGTGGACATCCTCATCGGCCAATCCAGGGTTGAACTGCCCCTCTGACGCCTCGCGGCGAATGGTCTCCAACCCTTGATCCAGTTGATCAGCCTCAGCATCAGAAATGACGCCGCAGGCCGCCAACATGCGCGCATGGGCGATGGAGCCATCCAGATCTTCCTGCAACAGAGTGAGATCGAAACCGATTGAGGCGTTGAACGTTTCGATGAAAGGGTGAAGACCTTGTTCAAAACGATCGCTCCAGGTGCCTGCAGCCCCTCCGGTCACCCCACCCGCCATCGATTGCTCCGTCGAACACCTCAGCTTGTCAGGCTGCTGTTTGAAGCCGTCACGCTGGGAAGAGTCACAGCTTCAGGAACCTTGAGCACCACCATCGAGGCATCATCCTCAAGCTGGTGATCCTTACCGACAAAACGATCCAGTCGCTCAAAAAGAGTGTTGAGAATCCCCTGGGAACCCTGACCGCTGCGACACGCCAAATCAAGGGTTCGGATCAATCTGGCTTCATCAAAACGATCGCCTGTCATCCCGGGTGCCTCGGTCACACCGTCGGTGTAATAGAGAAGAACATCACCAGGCTCAAGGCTCACTTCACCCAACCCATAATCAGCTTCAGGCTGAAGACCGATCAGCAAACCCGCAGCATCGAGGCGGCCGATACTGCGATGTTGAGCACGCCACAGCAGCGGCGGATTGTGAGCTGCGTTGGCGTAACGCAACCGCCTCGAGCGCGGATCGAAATCGGAATAGAACAGCGTGACAAAACGGTGGGACTGGGCCAGATCCTCCTGAGCCAACTGATTGAGGTCATGCAGGATCCGATCCGGCGGTAAACCGCTGAGTACCTCAGCCCGAAGCATTCCCCGCAACATGGTCATCAGCAGACCCGCAGGAACGCCCTTACCCATCACATCACCCATCACCAACGCCCAGCGACCCCGTTCCCGGCGCCGACCGATCAGTTCCGGACGAGTGGGAATGAAGTCGTAATAATCCCCACCCACCTGGAAAGCCGGACGGCACCGAGCCGCCAGATCAACACCCTCAATCACCGGACAACGATCGGGAAGCAACTGAGCCTGTATCTCAGCTCCGATGCTGAGCTGTCGGTCCACCCGCTCATGGCGACGGGCCTCCTGCAGCATCTGATCATTCTCAATCGCCACACCAGCCAGATCAGCCACCATCTGCACGTGGCGGCGTTGAAAATCCGTACAGATCAGCCCACCGGAAGGATCGAAGACGTAAAGACGTCCCCGCGGTCTCCCCCGGGAGACCACCGATGTTGCGAACAGTGCAGATCCCGGAGAAAGCCTTTGGACCAATTGATCCATCGCCAACAGTTGCTCTTCATCGGTTCCAAAACCGACACTCAGACCCGGCTCATAGGCTGCCAAGCGCCGCAACAGGTCCTGACAACTCGCCGCCGGAATGGCTTGCAGATGATCGCGCCAGAGGCTTCCATCCGTCTGAAACGGAACCAGCAATGCCCCCTCAACACCCACCAGGCGCGCTGCCACAAGTGGGACCAGCTCCAAAAACCGCTGCAGATTGGTGAAGCTGCGCTGGGCAAACGCCAGGGAGACGAGCAAGTCCTGGTTGCGACGCTGTTCACGGCTGAGGCTGTCGAACAACTGCCGCAGTGCACCCATCGCTTGATGCGACGGAGCTGTGTTGCGTAGCGAAGTTGAGGGATGGCGCCGGGGCGGCTTGCTGCTCACGGCTCAGCCCACCTCAGGATTTGAACCGTAGCAACGGTTCAGCGTCCAGCCAGCAACGCCTCAATGAATTCATAGCTGTTGAACGGTCGCAGGTCGCGGATTCCCTCGCCGGCACCGATGAAACGAATCGGCAATTCCGCCTCAGACGCGACCGCCAGAGCAACACCACCCCGGGCTGTTCCATCCAGCTTGGTAATCACCACTCCGGTCAGGCCTGCGGCCTTGGCGAAGGCCATCGCCTGGCGCAAGCCGTTTTGGCCTTGGCTGGCATCCAGAACCAGCAAAGACTCCACCTTGGCTTCCGGTGCCAGTCGATCGATGATCTTGCGTACTTTCTCCAGTTCCTCCATCAGGTTGTGCTTGGTCTGCAACCGACCGGCGGTATCGACCAGCAACAGGTCGCTTCCACGGGAGCGAGCCGCACCGATGGCATCGAACACCACAGCAGCCGGGTCGGCATTACTGCTGGGGTTGGAGACGACAGGCACGTCGCTGCGGTCACCCCACACCTGAACCTGTTGAACCGCAGCAGCTCGGAAGGTGTCGGCTGCTGCAATCAGGGCCGAATAACCGCTACGGACAGCAAGATTGGCAAGCTTTCCGAGAGTGGTGGTCTTGCCGACACCATTCACCCCCACCATCAACCAGATGTTGAGTCGATCCCGTTCAGGTGCCAGCAAAGAAACACCACTGGCCTTGATCGGTACATCCAGCAGACCCCGCAACTGTTCCTTCAGGAAGCGGATGCCTTCGGTGGGTTCCACCACCTCTTCGTTCATGCGCTGACGCAGGGCATCCAGCACCTGATCGGTGGCCTGTACACCAGCGTCAGCCCGGAGAAGAAGCGTTTCGAGATCATCAAGAACCTCCGGCGTCAAAGGATCGTCGCCGAGGTTATCCAGCAATCCGGAGACGAAGCCCTGACGGGTCTTCTCCATGCCGCGGCGCAGCCGACCCAACCAGTCGATCTCCTCCAGCGAAACCTCGTCGACACGACGACCCTGGGCTGCGAGAACTTCAGCCGACCAAAGGAAATCCTCATCGAGAGCTCCGAGGCTTGGCTCCGTGGAGTCCGACGGAACTGATGTTGGCGTCGGCTCCGGTTCAACCGTGATGGCGCGATCATCCTGGTCCTGCTGTCGCTGCTGTCGCTGCGCAGCGGCCTGCTCCAGGAGTGACATGCCAGCAATTGGTGCTGGTGCAGGCGTGGGCTCGGGAGTCGGCGCAGGGGCTTGTTGCGCGGCTGGTGCAGGCGTGGGCTCGGGGGTCGGCTCGGGTGAGGATGCGGGCTCCGATTCCGAAGCCGGAGCCTTGGCCAACTCCTGTTGAGCTTTCAGGCGGGCATAAGCCTCACGAGCCCAGGCAAGGGCTTCATCTTCTGGCGTTGAAGCAGGCTCCTGAGTGCCCCCAGGGGATGGCGTGGGTTCAGGAGAAGGAGTGGGTCCCGGAGAAGGAGTGGGTTCAGGCTCCGAAGAACCCTGAGCACCACGGTTGAACCAGTCGTAAACCATCAGTTCGAATCCTTGGTGGCTGCATCGTGAAAACGCCGCAGGACACCATTGATCATGCGCCGACCCTGTTCATCGCTGTAGCGATTGGCCAGTTCAACCGCCTCGTTGAAGGCAACGGGTGCTGGCGTTTTTAAATCGCGCAGATCCACGACGGCCAATCGAAGAATGTCGCGATCCAACCGCGGCAGACGGCTGAGACGCCAACCTTCCATCACACCATCGAGTTCAGCGTCGATTGCCTCACGTCGGTTGAGCACCAGCCCCACCCGCTCCATCGCACCACGGCGGATCTGTTCCTGATCGCCCATCAACAGCAGACGTGGCAGCTCCATGCAGGCACTCAATCCATTGAGCACCTGTTCGGCCGCCGCAATCGAAGCCTTCAGGTGATCGCGAACCTTGGTGGCTGTGTCTGAATCACCCTGCTGCAGTTCGCTGTCCAAAAGACCCTGTTGAGCCTGATCCAGTTCAACCGCACTGGCATCTAGTGACTCACGCCAATGCTGCATCAAGCTCGATAACGCCTGATCGAGAACGGTCTCCATTGCTGGATCTTTCTGCACAGCAGACTTCTGATCGGAAACCTGGCCAAGAACAAGCAGCGCCAGTTCTCGAGCCAGGGAGCGGGAAGACATGACTCAGCTGGAAGGAGATGTGGATGCCCGCAACTGGGCGATCAAACTGGAGAAGCTGCGGTTCACCGGAGCTTCTCGATCGTCAGGATTGACGATGCCGGCGGAAATGATCGTTCTGAAGGCTTCTTCAACGGAAATATTGAGCTCCCTCACAGACATTTCAGGCACAAGTGTGTACCAACCGGTGGTGGGGTTCGGAGCGGTTGGAATGAAAACACTCAGCAGTGGTTGCTCAAGATCGGACCGCAGAGAGGGACCCACCTCACCAGTAACGAAGCCAACACTGAAGAGACCCTCCCGGGGATATTCGACCAGAACAACCCTGCGAAAACGGGTTGAGTTGTCCCTCAGCACGGTTTCCAACAACTGCTTGAGAGTCTTGTAAACCGAGCCGGCAAGGGGAATACGACTCAGGGTTCCCTCACCGAACTCCAGCAACCAACGGCCAACAATGTTGCGGGCCATCAGCCCGATCAGCAGAATCCCCAGCAGAGGAACCGTCAGACCCAGTGTCAGGTTGATCAGATCCTGAAGCAGGGGGTTGAGGGTGATGAATGGATTGAACTGCTTCGGTATCGAGGTAAGAAACGCAAGAACAAAGCGACTGACAATTGTCGAAAGCCAAATTGTGGTTGCCAGTGGAATCACCACCAACAACCCTGCGATCAAATCATTCTTGAGATCCTGCCGAAGTCGTGCTGACAAGGGCAGATCTGGCCTGGGAGTGGACTGGACCAAGAAGCCTCTGCGTCCGGATTTTTGAACGTCAGACCAACCTAACCAGCAGTCAGAGCACTGCTGTCAAAGCAAGAAGAGCAAAGGCCACAGCAAGAACCACCGCACTGGCTGTTCCTCCGATCAAACGCTGACGTGATTCACGGGTTCTCTGAACCTCAAATCGCTGAAGCTGAGCCTCCATCTGATCGATCTGCTCGTCAACCATCACCTCAGCGGCAAGACGTTTGTCATCTTCAGTGGCATCAGCAGCCAGTTGTCCAGCCTGGGCGAGCTGTTCTCCAAGCGCCGCAACCTGCTGCTCATCATCGCGGAACTGACGCGCTTCCTTCAGAGCTTGCCGACCCTGCTCCAGATTCTGAAGCTGGCTGGCGTCACCGGCCCCACTCGACAGAGAGATCGGGATGGCCGCGATCATGCCCGCCGCCAAAAGAGCCGAGCAACCAAAGACAACCCACCGCAAAGGGGTATGGCGTTGCTGAGGGTGATCGAGGCGCGAGGCAATCAATGTGACCAGAAGACCGAGGAAACCCAGGGGAGCCAGCGCCACCAGTGGACCTGTCAATTGCGGGGGCCGACTGGTATCAGCCCAGTCGATGGCCACCACAACTGCAGCCATCTGAAGCAGAAGAACCACAATTAAAGTGAGGCCGAGCCAACGCAACAGCGGCGCAAAGCGGAACTCGGATTCACCTATCGGCGATCGGGACACGTGAAAAGGCCTGTGATGAAAGGAGTTTAAGGGCGATGTTTGGGCTGCCAACCCCATCACCTCACTCGCTGAGCGAAGCGTTGCGGGCCCGCGCGCGGGCCGAAGGATTCGAACCGGTTGGCATCGCTCGAATCCCTGGAAGCGAACGGATGCAGCTGCGTACAGCAGCTCTGCAACGTTGGCTGAAAGCCGGCCACCAAGCGGACATGGGCTGGATGGCAGCTCCTCGTCGGCTGGATCCAAGGGGATTGCTCGACAACGCCAGGAGCCTTCTGGCGGTGGGGCTCAACTACTACGTCAACCAAGACCCGACGCCAGGAAGCCTGAAGGTCGCCCGTTATGGGTGGGGGCGTGACTACCACCGAGTGGTGGATCAGAGGCTCCGCCGCATCGGACGCTGGCTTTCGGAACAACGGCCCGATTGTCAGTGGAGAGTCTGTGTGGATGCGACACCACTGCTGGATAAGGCCTGGGCTGAAGAAGCAGGGCTGGGCTGGATCGGCAAACACAGCAATCTGATCCACGGTCAGCGCGGCTCATGGATGGTGATCGGCCATCTGCTCACAACTGAACAGCTGGAGCCGGACGAACCAGCTCGCAGCCTCTGCGGCCGCTGCACCGCCTGCATCGAGGCCTGCCCGACAGATGCGATCCGGGAACCGTTTGTAGTGGATGCTCGGAGATGCCTGGCGTACCACACGATTGAAAACCGCGAAGCTGAATTACCAGAGGGGATCGCAAAGTCCCTGGGTCCCTGGGTGGCAGGCTGCGACATCTGCCAGGACATCTGCCCCTGGAATCACGGTGCACTGATCAGCAGCACCGACCCGGAGCTTCAACCCCGACCCTGGTTGATGGAGCTGCAAAACGAAGATGTTCAAGCTTGGGATGACTCCACCTGGGACGAAAACTTGCGCGGTTCAGCCCTGAGACGGATCAAACCCTGGATGTGGCGCCGCAACGCCCGGGCAGCACGACCGGAAGCCAGCCCTAGCCTCTGACCAATGAAAAGCCGCCATGAAGTCCAAGCCTGAGAACCGCCATCGGTGGTTCCGCAATCGACTCATCGCTGCCCTGTTTGGTCTGGGAGCCATCAGTTCCGTGCTGCCGGCCCATGCGGTTGTGCCCAGTGTTTATGTGCCAACGGCCGAGGAACTGAAAGGCTCCTCGATCGGAATCGGGCGCACGGCAGCCCAGCTGCTGCAGATGGGGCAAGCCAAGGAAGCAGCCCAACTGGCAGCCTTGGCCGTTCGACTGGATCCACAAAACGAAAAGCTGTGGTCTGTTTTGGCGGAAGCTCAGCTGCGCAGTGACCAGCTGGAGGCTGCCAGCACGTCCCTGGCCCGTGCCAAAGCTCTGAATCCCGCCAAAGCCGGCCTCTGGTTCGCTGAAGCTGCAATCGCGCTGCGAGCGGAACAACCCAACAGTGCAATCCCCCTGATCGAACGCGGCCTCGATCTCGACCCAAAAAATCCCTCGGCCTACTTCGATCTGGGCAATGCCCGAATCATGCAAGGCAACCTTTCTGCAGCTTTGACGTCGTTCGAGCGAGCTACAGCTCTCAAACCGGACTTCTGGGAAGCTCTCAACAACCAGGCGCTGGTGCTGTTCGAGCTTGGTGAAACAAAAGAGGCGATCCGCCGCTGGCGCCGAGTTCTCAGCCTTGAAAAGAACCCGGAGCCCATGCTTGCGCTAGCCGCTGCGCTGCATGAGAACAAAACCCGTCGCGATGAGGCGTTCACCCTGGCCGCTCAAGCCCTGGCGAAAGAACCCAACTACGTTCTTGAAGGTCACCAGACCGAACAACTCTGGGGGGTCAAAATCCGCAATGCGGCAGCAATGCTGCTCTCAGAACCCGAACTCAAAGCCGGGGTGGAAAGGGCCCAGGCCAACGCCACCTGGATGAAACGTCGATGAACACTTTTAATGTGGGCCCCGCTCGCATAGAAATCAGCGAAGAGCATGGCTGAGGAGCGCGTTGAACCGATCGCCCTGCATCAGGAGATGCAGCGCTCCTACCTCGAGTACGCGATGAGCGTGATCGTGGGTCGGGCTTTGCCCGATGCACGTGACGGTCTCAAGCCTGTACAGAGAAGAATCCTGTTTGCAATGCAGGAGCTGGGGCTCACCCCCGATCGCCCTTATCGGAAATGCGCCCGTGTGGTTGGCGATGTCCTGGGCAAATATCACCCTCACGGTGACCAGGCTGTCTACGACGCCTTGGTACGCCTGGTTCAGACCTTTGCCAGCCGTCACCCACTTCTCGATGGACACGGCAATTTCGGATCAGTGGATGATGATCCGCCTGCCGCCATGCGGTACACCGAGACACGTCTTGCGCCGATCGCTCACCAGGCCCTGCTGGATGAGATCGGTGATGACACGGTGGACTTCGCATCGAACTTCGATGGGTCCCAACAGGAGCCAACGGTGCTGCCGGCGCAGTTGCCGTTCCTGCTGCTCAATGGTTGCTCCGGCATTGCCGTTGGAATGGCGACCAGCATTCCTCCCCACAACCTGGGGGAGGTGGTGGACGGCCTGATCGCCCTGATCCGAAAACCTGAGCTCAGCGATGAAAAACTGCTGCAACTGATTCCTGGCCCAGACTTCCCCACCGGCGGAGAAGTGCTTCTGAGCAGCGGACTCAGGGAGACCTATCTCAATGGTCGAGGAAGCATTCCGATGCGTGGCGTAGCCCACACCGAGGAGGTCCAACTCGGAAAGGGACGACACAAGCGGAATGCGGTTGTTGTCACCGAACTGCCTTATCAACTCAGCAAGGCCGGCTGGATCGAAAAGCTGGCCGAATCCGTCAATGACGGAAAAATTGGCGGCATTGCCGACATCCGCGATGAGAGTGATCGCGAGGGAATGCGGGTGGTGGTGGAACTGCGCCGCGACAGCGATCCCGACAAGGTGCTGAAAGAACTGCAGCGCCGCACCGCTCTGCAGAGCAACTTTGGCGCCATCCTGTTGGCTCTGGTGGATGGTCAGCCCCGGCAGCTATCCCTGCGCCAGCTGCTCCAGACCTTTCTCGATTACCGGGAACTGACGCTGATCCGGCGCACGAGTCATGCGCTGCGCAAAACCGAAAACCGACTTGAAGTTGTGGAGGGTCTGATCAGTGCCCTGAACAACCTTCAGCAGGTGATCGCCATGATCCAGGAGGCCAACGACGCAGCCTCTGCCAGGGCCAGCCTGATGGTGCGCCTCGAACTGAGCGAACGGCAGGCCGATGCGGTCTTGGCGATGCCGCTGCGCCGACTGACGGGACTGGAGCAGGACAGCCTGCGCCAGGAACTCGAAGAGCTCCGAACAGAACGGGAACGTCTACGCCTGCTGCTGGAAAACCGCGATCAGCTGCTTGATGCCATGGTCGAGGAGCTGAAGGGGTTGAACAAACGCTTTGGCACCCCGCGACGCACCCGCCTCGTTGAAGGGGGAGACGCCTTAATCGCCGAACGGGCTGCCAGCCAACGCCCGAACACCGAGCTGTTGCGCCAACAAGCTCTATCGGCATTGCCAGGGGACGGACGCGTTCTGATTCAGGCCGATGGGCAGGTGAAAATCGTGACACCCCAGGTCCTGGGACGCCTGCATCTCAACGATGCCTGCCCTATCGGTGATGCACTGTCGCCAGCTCGCGTCATCCTCCCAATCGAACCACCACCACGGCTGCTGGTGGTGAGTGCAGGCGGCAGAGTTGCGCTGGTTCGCTGGGAATTTGCTGGTCAGCAACCCGGATTGCTCAACCGCTTCCTGCCGACTGGTCTCGACGGCGATCCGGTTGTGTCGCTGCTGTCACTTCCGAATCAGGACAATGAAGACCTGAGCCTTGGACTCCTGAGCAGTGATGGCAGGTTCAAACGCCTACCTCTCGCTGAAGTGCTTGACCTGTCCGGTCGAGCAACGAGTGTTCTCAAACTCAAGGATGGCGTTGTTCTAAACAGTGCCGTGATCTGTAAGGAGCATCACGAACTGCTGTTGGTGAGTGATATCGGTCGAATCCTGCGTTTACCCGTCAACGAGGCCACCCTGCCGCTGATGGGCAAGTTGGCGCAGGGGCCGATGACCATGCGTCGGTTGCCGGGTGAAGCACTCATTGGTGCAATCACCCCTGACCAACCAAAACTGCTTCTGGTGAGCAGTGCAGGTGCTCTTGTCCGCATCAACACCTCAGAACTGCGTTATGGCAAGAGGGGTGATCTAGGCACAATCGCCGTCAACGTCAAAAACGAAACAGACCGGCTGGTAGGCCTCAGCAGCTTGGATGACATCACTGGAATCATCACAAGCAACAATCGCCATGGTCGTTTTGATCCGAACAACCTGGAGACAGTCGAACCCGGTGCCGAATTCAGCGATCAGCTCTCGCTACAAAAAGACGAAACAATCATGGAACTAATCAGCACGATCCTTCCCTGATCAGGAGCTGCAGTTCGCCTCTAACCAGTCGAAATAAGCCTCATCAATACCCCCTGTCACGTAGTGACCGTTAAAACAGGACATTTCTAAATCTTTGATTTCTGTTTTTTCAACAATACTGGCCAACAAATTTTCAACGCTCTGATACACCACATGATCAGCACCAAGAATTCTGGAGATGTCCTCTTCGCTGCGTCCGTGCGCTAAAAGTTCATGCCGGGTAGGCATGTTGATTCCATACACATTTGGGAAGCGCACCGGCGGGGCAGCCGAGGTGAAAGTAACTTTATTGGCACCGGCAGAACGAGCCATCTGAACAATTTCCTTAGAGGTTGTTCCTCGAACAATTGAATCATCCACAATCAAGACATTCTTACCAGCAAATTCGGTTCCGAGGGCATTCAGCTTCTGCCGAACAGATTTCTTTCGCTCTGCCTGACCAGGCATAATGAATGTTCGACCGATATAACGATTTTTATAAAAACCTTCCCGATATTCCAAACCAAGTTTTTGAGCAACCTGCATCGCAGAAGGTCGCGCAGAATCCGGAATCGGCATCACCACATCAATATCACCTGCAGGAAGTTGAGCGGCGATCGTTTCCGCCAAACGATCACCCATTCTCAGCCGTGATTCATACACAGAAATACCATTCATCACCGAATCAGGCCGTGCCAAATAAACGTACTCAAAAGCACATGGAATTAAACGTGGTGAAACCGCGCATTGACGGTGATGCAAATTCGCATCGGCATCAATAAAGACAGCCTCCCCAGGATCAACATCACGAATAATCTCGTAACCACTATTTTCAATAACCAGTGATTCGCTGGCAACGATCCACTCATTGCGCCCCGTCTCTGATGTGCGACAACCCAGAATGAGAGGACGAATCCCGTAGGGATCCCTGAAAGCCAACATGCCGTGACCAGCAATCAAAGCAATCGAGGCGTAGGACCCTTCCACCCGTAGATGGAGAGATGCCACAGCATCAAATAATTGATCGGGTGTGAGATCACTGCTGGTGATCTGCGACTGAATCTCTGTTGCCAGAACATTAACCAGCATCTCCGTATCACTGGTGGAATTGGTATGGCGTCTGTCGATCCTGAAAAGATCCTGTTCCAGCTGATGGGTGTTGGTCAGATTGCCGTTGTGAACAAAACTGATGCCGTATGGAGCATTGACATAAAAAGGTTGCACCTCTCCTTCTGCACCAGCGGCCCCCCGGGTGGCATAACGCACATGACCAATGCCAACATTCCCGAGCAGCTTTCGCATATCACGGGTACGGAAGGCTTCACGCACACGCCCCCGTTCTTTATGCGAATAAAATGTATGACGGTCCATCGTGACGATGCCGGCTGAATCCTGACCCCGATGCTGCAGCAGCATCAAATTGTCATAGATCTGCTGGTTAACTGCGTCAACACAGAACATTCCGATAATGCCGCACATGATGAATCCGTTGACAAAAAAATTGGGGAAATGATGGCCATGGCTGATGCCATCGGCAGGTTTAAAACCTCATCAATCGGAATCAATCCGTCGGGAGAGAGCATTGCTGAATGCCGACCGGCAGGCTTCGAGTTCGAGATTCAGAAGCACAGATGTTTCGGATTGAATCGTCAAGCGCTTCTGGTCCAAGACAACACCAATAGGAGTCACGTTCAGGCCAATCTCGGAGTCAATCAACTGATCCCATTCCGACTGTCGTTCGGCTTTCAAAGAAACAATGATTCGGTGACCACCTTCGGCAAACAGCACTCGATCCAGACGAGCCTGACCCGTGCTGAGCGTTATCTCGATTCCACAGTCCGAAGCTATCGACGCTTCCGCCAGAGCCACTGCCAGACCTCCATCACTGCAATCGTGGGCTGACGCCAGCAAACCCTGACGGATGGCTTCCCGGACCAGTTGTCCAACAGCAGCCTCACGCACCAGATCTGTCTGCGGAGGACGACCAGCGAGCGAACCAACGCACTGCTCCTGATATGCACTGCCGGCAAGACCCAGGCAAGGATCATCGGGATCACTGGGCGGAACGCCGATCAGATAGATGGGATCGTCCGGCTGACGCCAACCCAGTCCTGTGACCTGCGCGATGTCGTCAACGCCACCCACCATGCCGATCACAGGTGTTGGGTGAATTGGCTGAACGGTGCCATCGGGCTTCTTGGTCTCGTTGTACAGGGAGACATTGCCACCGGTGACCGGTGTATTCAGAGCGCGGCAGGCCTCTGAGATACCGCGGCAAGCCATGGCCAGTTGCCAGAAGCCCTTGGGTGTCTCTGGAGAGGGGAAATTGAGGTTGTCCGTTACGGCCAAGGGTTCTGCACCGACGCAGCTGAGGTTGCGGGCCGCCTCAGCCACAGCCGCCTGAGAACCGCGTTCGGGATCAAGCGCCACCCAGCGGTTGGGGCAGTCCACTGTTGCGGCGACGCCGCGCTTGGAGCTGGAAAGGGATCCCTCCCCCTGCTGAGGCCTGAGGCGTACCACTGCCGCATCCGCAGCGCCGGAGGACACCACCGTATTGGCCAGAACCTGCTGGTCGTACTGACGATGTACCCAACGCTTACTTGCAATGGTGGGGTCATCCAAAAGGCGGAGGAGAGCCGCTCCTGGATCCGTGAGTTCAGGCAACTGCTGTTCCCGCCACTGCCACAGCTCCCGGAGATCCGCGGGGGGCTCTTCCAAAAGCGCGTGCTTCTCAATCGGTGTGTCATCCGCAAGGGCCGTGGCCGGCACTTCCGCCGCCACGGAGCCCTGGTGCAGCACACGCACGATCGGCTCTTCCAGCACCCGGCCCACCACAGCCGCCTGCAATCCCCAGCGCCGGAATCGCTGCATCAATACCTCTTCACGACCGGCCTTGACCACGAACAGCATTCGTTCCTGGGACTCGGACAGCAGAAATTCATAAGCCGTCATCCCTTGCTCTCGCGCTGGAACGCGATCCAAATCCAACTCCACTCCAAGTCCACCCTTGGCTGCCATCTCGGAACAACTGCAGGTCAGACCAGCAGCACCCATATCTTGAGCGGCGACCACATCACCGCTGGTGAATGCCTCGAGACAGGCCTCAATGAGCCCCTTCTCCAGGAAGGGATCACCCACCTGAACCGCAGGACGATCATCGAGAGAATCGGCACTGAGCTCCGCGCTGGCAAAGCTGGCACCCCCCATACCGTCCCGTCCGGTTGTGCTGCCGACATAAACGACGGGGTTGCCAATGCCCTGCGCACCGGATTTCACGATTTCCTCGGTCTCCATCAGACCAAGAGCCATCGCATTAACCAGAGGATTGCCGGAATAGGACGAATCAAAGGCCACTTCACCACCGACGGTGGGCACGCCAACGCAATTGCCGTAATGGGCAATTCCAGCCACCACACCCTGAATCAGACCCACATTGGCGGGATCTTCCAACGGGCCGAAACGCAAAGCATTGAGCAAGGCAATCGGCCGAGCCCCCATCGTGAAGATGTCGCGCAGGATTCCCCCTACACCGGTCGCCGCGCCCTGAAAAGGCTCCACGGCAGAGGGATGGTTGTGACTTTCAATCTTGAAAGCAAGGCGATAGCCATCGCCCAGATCCACCACTCCGGCGTTTTCGCCGGGCCCCACCAGAATCCTGGGTCCCTCAGTCGGAAAGCCGCTCAATAACGGTCGTGAGTTGCGATAGCAGCAGTGCTCAGACCACATCACCCCGAACATGCCCAGCTCGGCGCGGTTGGGTTCACGTCCCAGTCGCCGGCAGATCTCCTCCCAATCCGTCGGCTTGAGACCTTCCTGTTTTAAAGCCGCGTTGACGTCGTATGCAGTGGAAGACACCCAGGACGAACCAAAGCTCCTCCCAGTGTTGCCGACAGCGGGATCAAACCCAGGGGTCCTTGTCCCTCTGACGGGGACGATCCGGCCAGTCATCGTCATCCCAGACCTCCTTGGCTCCGCTCCGCCGCTCCTCGACGCGCGGTTCATCATCCGGCTCATCCCATGGAGCATCCTCCAACCAGCCCTCCAGCCGATCGCCAGCCCGATCCCCCATATCCCGAAGCTGATCACGCCAGCGCTGGGTGCGCTGCAACAGGTCCTGACGGACACTCGAACGGGCCAAAGGCAGGTCATCGAGTGTCTGCAGGCCAGTCCTCACTTCGCCAGCCCGCTGATCCTGGATGCGATCCGGCGTCAGTCTCCAGCGGGACGACCCCGGCAATCGGGGATCGCTGCGGGCGATCAGGTAGTGGCGAATCGCACCGGTTGCCGGTTCAAACACAAAATCCACAAGGGTTCCAATGCGTTCGCCGTAGCGATCCAGCAGCACGGCATCGATCAAGGTGGGCAGCTGCTCAAGGAGCACGGGATCGGTGTTGGCTGGTTCACCACGCACAAACACCTGCTGGTCCGTTAGGCCGCAACACTGATCCAAACGCCAGACCTCTCGGCTCATCCGCAACGCGGAAGGACGACTGATCCAACCCAGCAAACGATGCACAGGAGGATGCATCCAGGCCATCAGACCCGGACCATGATCCAGACCGAGGTCGCAGCGCACGGTGTGATTCAGCAGATCACTGAGCAACAGCTGATCAGGCAGCGTCACATCAAGAGCGAATCTGAACAGGCATCACGAGATAGGTGAAACCACCTTTTTCCTCCTGAGGACGGAGCACTGCGGGTGTTGTAGGTGCATTGCAGTGCAAGATCACCCTTTCACCAGTGGTGGCCTTGAGGCCATCAAGCAAATAGCGAACGTTGAAAGCAATCTGAATGGCATCACCGCTGAGCTCTGCCGCCAGAGATTCCGAACCACTTCCCACATCCTGAGCATCAGCACTGAGCAGCACGACTCCCTGATCAGGTTGGCTGCTGAATTTGACCACGTTGTTGTGCTGATCCGCCAGAACAGCAATCCGCTCCAAAGCTGCGATCAGGCCCCGTCGATCCATCCCAAGGCTGCGCGTGAAACCATCTGGAATCAACTGGCGGTAGTTGGGGTAGGTGCCCTCCAAGGTGCGACTGGTGACCATCTGATCAGCGGCCAGGAACACCACCTGGCCTCGGTCGCAGAAGAGACTGACCGGATCTTCAGACCGCCAACCCGACATCAGGCGTTCCACCTCACGCAACGATCGTGCCGGCAGTGTCACCGCGAAGCTGGAGTCATCTCCATCATGACCAGCGGCAGCCACCTGCAGCGCGTCATCCACCTGCAGAACAGCGAGTCGATGACCGTCTGTCGCAGCAGCTTCAAGGTTTCGGTCGCTGAAACTGAGATGAACGCCAGTGAGCAACTGCTTGGCTTCATCGCTGCTGCTGGCAAACAGCGTTCCTTTCAAGGCCTGCACCAGGCCGGAAGCTTCGAGCTTCAACGTCATTCCGCTTTCCACCATCGGCAGCTCGGGAAAGTCATCAGCGGACATGCCCCGCATCTGATAGCTGCCACTCAAGCTCGTGAGTTGCACCTGTTCACCGTTTTCATCACAGGCGAGGGTCAGTGGTGAGTCACTTGCCAGGCGTGAAACGATCTCCCCCAGCAGACGCGCCGGAAGGGTGATAGCGCCACTGGTTTCAACGCTGGCAGAAAGCGAGGTCTGAATGCCGAGATTCAGGTCAAAACCGGTGAGGCTCAATCGATCTGTGCCCGCGTCAGCGGTGAGCATCACATTGGCCAGCACCGGATGGGTGGGGCGGGTCGCCACAGCACGGCTGACGAGCTGGAGCGCTGCGTTGAGTTCGGACTGGGAGCAGACCACCTTCATCGGAGAGCCGGGCGGATGGCTTGAGGTGCCCCACCGTTTCACAGCGCTGAAGGAAGCGCAATGGCCTTCATCGGCCTTTTTGTTCATCGGCTGTTTTAGTTCTAAGTATTGAAAGAAGAAAAACAAATTCGTCGTAGTAGGGCCTGGGGAATTGGGGATTAGTTGCTCTAAAACCAGATACGGCAACAGATTCGACCCATCCAGCCCTGGGGGAAACAATCCACGCCTTGTGGGAAAAAGCAAGGTTTTCCACTTCTGCACAGCTGGTGGAGAACGTTGGATGACTTGAGAGAGTGTTTTTGCTCATGCTTTCCCCAGGTTGTGCAGGGAGTTGTCGGCAGTCTTCCCCAGTCGCTTTGTCGGCTGGTTGTGTTGATCGGCCATCAAAAAGCCCCCATTTGGGGGCTCTCGGCAACTGTTGATCAACGATGCACCCGCTTGAAGCGTGTTCCGTTCAGAAGCCCATCACATCGGCCACTGTGGCGAGGTCGGGATTCAGATCAGTGTGGAAGGCTGCGTCGTTGTTGTTGATGGCGCAGTCAGGGTCTTTGAGGCCGTTACCGGTGAGAACACAAACCACGGTGGATCCCGCAGGGACTTCATCTTTGCGTTTAAGCAGGCCGGCGACTGAAGCGGCACTCGCGGGTTCACAGAAGATGCCCTCTTCCCCACCAAGCAGTTTGTAGGCCTCGATGATCTCCGCATCGGTGACGTCGAGGAAGGCACCGTTGCTGGCCTGGCGTGCGGCAATCGCTTTCTCACGGTTCACCGGATTGCCGATGCGAATCGCTGTGGCGATGGTTTCGGGATTTTCGACGGTTGTCTCGTTGACCAGTGGTGCTGATCCACTGGCTTGGAATCCCATCATTCGTGGCAGGGATCTGCTGCGTCCAGCCTGTTGATATTCCTGAAACCCCATCCAGTAGGCCGTGATATTGCCGGCATTTCCCATCGGAATACAAAGCCAGTCAGGTGCGTCTCCAAGTGCATCCACGATTTCAAATGCAGCTGTCTTCTGCCCTTGCAAGCGGTAGGGATTGACCGAGTTAACGAGGGTGACTGGATATTTTTCCGCTGCTTCCCGAACGATGTCCAGCGCTCGGTCGAAATTTCCGCGGATGGCAAGCACCTCTGCTCCATAGACCAGAGCCTGGGCCAGTTTTCCCTGGGCCACGTACCCATCAGGAATGAGCACGAAGGCCCGCATCCCCCCGCGACGGGCGTAGGCCGCGGCCGCGGCGCTGGTGTTGCCGGTGCTGGCACAGATCACCGCTTCGCAGCCGACCTCTTTGGCCTTGCTGATGGCCATGGTCATGCCGCGGTCCTTGAACGACCCCGTTGGATTGAGGCCGTCGTATTTCACAAACACCTTCACACCCTTGCCGATCCGTTCGGCAACCGATGGCACTGGGATCAGGGGAGTGGCCCCTTCTCGCAGGGTGATGACCGGTGTGCTGTCCGTGACAGGAAGCCAAGCTCGATAAGCCTCGATCAATCCCGGCCAATCCTGCATGACAGGGGAGGCAGAAAAGCGACGACGGAGGTTCTGAAACAGTGGCACCGGCCGAAGGTCAGATTGAGACGAAATCTAAGAGGCTCAGGGGTTGGGCTCTTTCAGGCCATCCAGGGGGGAGTCGGAGAAAAACTGCACCAGTCCTGCAATCGATTCAGCTTTTTCGATCACCGTGAACAGAGCGGGGAGGTTCACAGCCATCACCGGGTTGGGATAGGCCTCCAGAAAACTGACCGCAGTAAGACCTTCAGGGCGTTGCAACCCTCCAATGACCGCAGCTCGTATGGCGGGAACGCTCACTGAGCTTTCGGAAGAGGTGATGGGGTAAATGATCTGAGCAATTCGGCGGGTCAAGGCCTCGCCGATGCGCGTGTTCATCAATCTGCTGGTGAGAACCAAAGGAACATCAAGGTTTTTGTTGAGCAACTCCGCAACCTGAGCTGGGTCCTGACCAGACAGCTTGAGCAGGTCGCTCAGCAATCCGCGGGGTTCTTCGGTTTTGGCGAGATGCGCGATGTCGCTCACCTGTATCGATCGTCTGAATGCTCCGCTTACCAGAGCCACATCCATCGCTGCCTGTGCCGGCATTCCAATGGAGAGCATTCCCAATCCACAGCTTGTGGTCAGGGCTAGAAGGCGACGACGGCGCGCATGGCGAGTGGACATCAGACAGCCCCGGAATTGCTGGAATTTAGGTGGGTACTCCGGCGGCAACCCTCACCAGGCGGACAACTCCACGTTCGGCCAAGCCTTTGGCAACCTGCAGTCCCATGCGACGGGTGTCGGGTTCATTCAGGACTCTCGGCATCCTTTTCAGAACCAGGTCCGGTGTAAATCCGGGGAGGGATTGCATCACCTTGATCAGCTCCCGCACTGGTTCCAGCTGAAGCAGTGGATCGGATAAACCCAGGCTCCCGTAGCCGACGCCGGATGGTTGAAGCGGCTTAGGGAGTCTTCGGCTTAACCGTTGCATCGTTGACCATCCCAACGTGTCGAGTTTGTCGACCGTTGCTTCGACCAGTTGATTGCGCAGTAAACCGGCCTTCGGAGAGAAGAGGAAGTCGAGTAACTGGTCGAGCAATGTGTCCAGATCCAGCTCTGCCTGGCTGGCAGCACTGGAGACAAGATTTTCCAGTCGGGTCCAGCGGAACGCATCGCCGTCGAACAACATTTCCTTGAGGCTCTGTCGCAATTGAGGATCGGGGTCCTCCATCAGGCGACGTGCGAAATAGGGATAGGCAGCCCCGAGGATTTTGAACTCTGGATCAACACTCAGGGCGATGCCCTCCAGGGTCACCAGGGAGCGGATGATCAGGGCGTAGTAAGGCGGAACCCGAAAAGGAAACTTGTACATCACCCCGGACATGTCGTCGGTGACTGCCTTGAAATCCATCCGATTCACCCCGGCTTCCAGCGCCTGACTGAAGACGGATTCGAAGGCCGGCACAATCGGCTCCAGATTCACATCTTCCGCCAAAAATCCGAGGGTGACGAAATCCTTCGATAGTTTGCCGAAGTTGCGATTAACAAGGTGCACCACGGCCTGAATCAAGCCCGTGCGTGATTCCCGGCTCACCTCGCTCATCATCCCGAAGTCCAGGTAACAAAGGCGGCCGTCCTTCAGGGCCAGAAGGTTGCCTGGATGGGGATCAGCGTGGAAAAAACCGTGTTCCAGCAGTTGCTGGAGGCTGCAGTTCACACCAACCTCCACCATGTCGTCGGGATCGATGCCCAGCTCGCGCACGGCATCGAGATTGGTCAACTTCACGCCATCGATCCATTCCATCGTGAGAACACGGCGGCTTGTGGCGTTGTGGTGGATGGCTGGTACCGCGATCCGGGGGTTGTGAACGTGTAGATCTCGGAAGGCTTCCGCATTGGACGCTTCGTTCAGATAATCCATTTCCTCGAACACGCGTCGTCCGAGTTCATCAATCAGTGCGACCAGGTCACTCCGAATCAGGCCAACGTTTTTATTCAGCCAGGCAGCGATGTTGCGCACGATGTAGAGGTCGAGCGTGATCTGCTCCCTCAATCCGGGGCGCTGAACTTTTACGGCGACTTTTTGTCCGTTCTTCAGGGTTCCTTTGTGAACCTGGCCCAGAGAAGCGGCCGAGATGGGATCTCGGTCGAGCTGTTCGTAGATCTCTTCCACGGGTGCCCCGAGATCTTCCTCGATGCATGCCATGGCCAGTGCACTGTCGAATCCAGGCAGTTGATCCTGCAGCTGCGCCAGTTCTTCAAGCAGGAGAGGCGGAATAATGTCTGGTCGGGTGGAGAGAGCTTGTCCTGCCTTGATGAAGGCTGGGCCCAGGTCCACAAGTAATTCGGCACACTCCTTGGCTCTCGATCTGGCACGGGTTTCATCCTTCAGCAACTGGAAAATCCAGTCGAAGGCCACCCCGAGCAGCAGCAACCCGATCGGTACCAGGGTTTGCCAGAGCCTGCGGATCAGTCTCTGCGGATGCCCCGCATAAATCCGTGTGATGGCAGCAGGGTCGTACTCGAGCAGACCAGCTGCTTCGATGAAATCCCCTAGTTCCGCCGTCATGGTTGTCGGGGCAGTTGCGCCCCCCCTTCTAAACGAACCACGTCGCCGCTACGTTCGGATTCATCACCGGGTCTGTTGTGCTCACCGGTCTGCAGTTGCAGAACATCGCTCTGATCGACCAGCTCGAGCTTGAGTTCAGCGCTGGTTTCACAGTGCTTACGGGGGAGACGGGTGCTGGAAAGTCCATTCTTCTCGATGCTTTGGATGCCGTGCTTGGAGGAGCTCAGGGCGCAGCGGGAATTCGGCTGTTACGCACTGGATGCGACCGGGCTCGAATCGAAGCCAGTTTTCAACTCAATGAGGCTCTGGAGCACTGGTTGCTTGATGCCGGGTTTGAGCTTGAGGAGGAACTGCTGATCAGCCGGGAGTGGAAACGTCAGGAAGGAGAGCGTTTTTCCAGTCGATCCCGTCTCAACGGAACAGCTGTCAATCGTCAGCAACTGCAGGATCTGCGCCCTTTGCTGATCGACTTAACCGTTCAGGGACAGACGCAGCAGCTCTCCCGTCCGGGGCAGCAGCGGAACTGGCTTGATCGTCTCGGCGGCGCGGAGCAGGAGGTACGGCTGCAGCAAGCATCCATGGCCTGGCAGCACTGGCGTGATTCGGCCGCGGCCCTGATGCGTTGTGAGCGGGATCAGCAGCGCAGCGAGGAGGAGCGTGCTGAACAGGACCAGCTGCTGGAGCAGCTGGAGGCGGCTCAATTGGATGATCCCGCGGAACAGTTGTTGCTGGAGCAGGAGCAGGACCGACTTGTGCATGGGGTTCGGCTTCAGGAAGGGCTTGCCTGCCTGTTCCGTCGTTTCCGCGACGGCGCAGAACAGGCTCCGTCTCTCCAGGACCATCTGGCAGCGGCCATCCACGAGTTGCAGGTGATGGCCCAGCTCGATTCTTCATTGGAATCCCTGCGAGACCAGGCTGTGGACCTCGAGGCGGTGATCGAAGGGTTGCTGCGCTCTCTGAATCAATACGGATTTGCTCTGGAGAGCGATCCAGACCATCTCGATCAGATCCAGCTGCGTCTTGTTGAGCTGAAGCGGCTGCAGCGTCGAGAGGGTCTCGATCTTGCGGGGTTGATCGAACGTCGCGATTTTCTGCGCGAACGTCTTGGTGAGGGGGGATTCGCTGCTGAATTGGAACGATTGCAGGCTGCGGAGCTGGCGCAGCGGTTGGAACGGGATCGCATCAATGTCGATTTGCATGAGGCGCGTCAGCGGGCTGGGCAGCAGTTGCAATCCGCTCTGCTGGATCTGTTGCCGCCGATGGGCCTGGTGAACGTTCGCTTTTCGGTGGAGTTGCTTCCTGTGGCGCCAGCGGAGCACGGTGCCGATGGCGTGAGCTTCCTGTTCTCCGCCAATCCCGGCCAGCCCATGGCGCCTCTGACGGACGTTGCATCAGGTGGAGAGATGTCTCGTTTCCTGCTGGCTCTGAAGACGATCCTCGCGGCCGTGGACGGCTCCAGCACGTTGCTGTTCGACGAAATCGATGCAGGTGTGAGCGGTCGTGTGAGCGGTGCGATGGCCGATCTGCTTCACTCCCTCGCCCGCCAGCGGCAGGTGTTCTGCGTCACACATCAGCCTTTGGTGGCGGCCGTGGCAGACCA
The DNA here is from genome assembly GCA_913050105.1 of uncultured Synechococcus sp. GTDB lineage: Bacteria > Cyanobacteriota > Cyanobacteriia > PCC-6307 > Cyanobiaceae > Parasynechococcus. Next base: position 4,037 of record CAJWZN010000005.1, on the reverse strand, counting down.
CCACTTTCAGGTCAGCAAGACAGTCATCAACGGTTCAACCCACTCTCGGGTGTCCTATCTGCGGGACACTCAGGCCCGGCGTCAGGAGCTGGCGGAGCTGGCTGGCGGTGAGCAGGCCGACGCCTATGCGGCAAGCCTGCTGGACCAGCGATCGGCTTGAGCGAGGGCAGAGTTCTTAAGCTCGTGTGCTTTCGATCGGGGCGTGATGGGGCGAACTGCTGCCAAGAGCACTGATTCGAAGCCAACATCCCTGCCGCCGCATGTGACTCAGCAGGACGACGTGATCCGGGTGAGAGGGGCACGTCAACACAACCTCAAGAACGTCAACGTCACGATCCCGCGAAACAAGCTTGTTGTTTTCACCGGGGTGAGTGGAAGCGGCAAGAGCTCACTTGCCTTCGACACGATTTTTGCTGAGGGTCAGCGCCGTTACGTCGAAAGCCTGTCTGCCTATGCCCGCCAGTTCCTAGGCCAGGTGGACAAACCGGATGTGGATGCCATCGAGGGTTTGTCTCCGGCGATTTCAATCGATCAGAAATCCACCAGTCATAACCCTCGTTCGACTGTTGGAACCGTCACTGAGATTCAGGACTATCTCCGGCTGCTTTTCGGCAGGGCTGGGGAACCTCACTGCCCCAAGTGCGGGCGTTCGATCAAGCCGCAGAGCATCGACGAAATGGTCGATCAGATCCTGCTTCTGCCGGAGGCAACTCGCTACCAGCTGCTGGCACCGGTGGTGCGGGGCAAAAAGGGAACTCACACCAAGCTCATCAGTGGCTTGGCGGCTGAAGGTTTTGCCCGTGTACGCATCAATGGAGAGGTACGCGAACTTTCCGACAACATCGAGCTGGATAAGAACCACAGCCACAACATCGAGGTGGTGGTTGATCGTCTTGTGGCCCGGGAGGGGGTTCAGGAGCGACTCACCGATTCGCTGCGCACCGCCCTCAAACGTGCGGATGGTCTTGCTCTTGTGGAGGTGGTGCCAAAGAAGGGGGAGGAGCTGCCAGAGGGTGTTGACCGCGAGCGTCTTTACTCCGAAAACTTCGCTTGCCCAGTGCACGGTGCGGTGATGGAGGAATTGTCTCCGCGTCTGTTCTCGTTCAACAGCCCCTATGGCGCTTGTGAGTCATGCCACGGCATTGGTCATCTGCGCAAGTTCACCGTGGATCGGGTCATTCCCGATCCCACTCAGCCGGTGTATGCGGCGGTCGCACCTTGGGCGGAAAAAGACAACAGCTATTACTTCTCGCTGCTCTATTCCGTCGGTGAAGCCTTCGGATTCGAGATCAAAACACCTTGGAATGAGCTCAGCGATGAGCAGAGGGATGTTCTGTTGCATGGCAGTCAGGAGCCCATCCTGATTCAGGCGGATAGCCGCTACCGCAAGGGCAAAGCCGGTTACAACCGGCCCTTCGAGGGGATCTTGCCGATCCTTGAGCGTCAGCTGCGGGATGCCAGCGGTGAAGCCCAGCGTCAGAAGCTGGAGAAGTATCTCGAGTTGGTGGCCTGCGAAGCCTGTGGCGGCAAGCGGCTGCGGCCCGAGGCACTAGCCGTTCAGGTGGGTCCTTTTCATATCCCTGAGCTCACGGCTGTGAGTGTTGGGCAGACCCTCGATCGCATTGAGCAGCTGATGGGTGTCGGCAGCCATGAGGGTGCTGACCCGCTGCTGAATGATCGACAGATCCAGATTGGTGATCTGGTGCTGAGAGAGATCCGGCTCAGGTTGAAGTTCCTGCTGGACGTCGGCCTGGATTACCTGAGTCTGGATCGGCCGGCCATGACGTTGTCTGGAGGAGAGGCGCAGAGGATTCGTCTGGCCACTCAGATCGGCGCTGGGCTCACAGGCGTTTTGTATGTGCTGGATGAGCCGAGCATCGGTCTTCACCAGCGAGATAACGATCGCCTGCTCAACACGTTGGCGCGGCTGCGTGATCTGGGAAACACCCTGGTCGTGGTTGAGCACGATGAGGACACGATTCGTGCTGCCGATCACGTTGTGGACATTGGCCCCGGTGCGGGTGTGCATGGCGGCCACATCGTTGCGGAGGGATCTTTTGATGATCTGGTCGCCAGCGAGGACTCCATTACTGGCGCCTATCTCAGTGGTCGTCGTGCGATTCCCACTCCGCCTGAGCGTCGTCAGAACGGTTCACGCTCTTTGAAGTTGATCGACTGCAACCGGAACAACCTCAAGAATGTGAGTGTTGAGTTTCCGCTCGGCAGGCTGGTGTCTGTCACTGGGGTCAGTGGCAGCGGCAAGAGCACCCTCGTGAACGAGTTGCTTCATCCAGCTTTGGAGAACGGTCTGGGGCTGAAGGTGCCGTTCCCGCAGGGGCTGGGTGAGCTGCGGGGTCTCAAGTCGATCGACAAAGTGATCGTGATCGATCAGAGCCCAATCGGCCGAACGCCTCGATCCAACCCGGCGACTTACACCGGGGCATTCGATCCGATTCGACAGGTGTTTGCCGCCACTGTGGAAGCCAAGGCCCGCGGCTATCAGGTGGGGCAGTTCAGTTTCAACGTGAAGGGAGGTCGCTGCGAAGCCTGTCGCGGACAGGGCGTGAACGTGATTGAGATGAATTTCCTGCCGGATGTCTACGTTCAGTGCGATGTCTGCAAAGGCGCCCGCTTTAACCGTGAGACCCTGCAGGTCAAATACAAGGGCCACACCATCGCCGACGTGCTGCAGATGACTGTGGAACAGGCTGCTGATGTATTCGATGCGATTCCTCAGGCGGCTGATCGTCTGCGGACCCTCGTGGATGTGGGTCTCGGTTACGTGAAGCTCGGCCAGCCGGCTCCCACCCTCTCCGGTGGTGAAGCCCAGCGCGTGAAGCTGGCGACGGAATTGTCGCGCCGGGCCACCGGTAAAACTCTGTACCTGATCGACGAACCCACCACCGGTCTCAGTTTTTACGACGTGCACAAGCTGATGGATGTGATGCAGCGTCTTGTTGATAAAGGGAACTCGATCATCTGCATTGAGCACAACCTTGATGTGGTTCGTTGCTCGGACTGGATCATTGATCTCGGTCCTGAGGGGGGTGATAAGGGGGGCGAGATTTTGGTGACGGGCACTCCCGAGGAGGTGGCCCAGCATTCGACCAGTCACACGGGGCACTATCTCGCGCGTGTTCTCGAGCAACATCCAGCTGAGACCCCCGCGATTGCTGCCTGATGAACCGCTTTCGTACTGGTCTGACGGCCTTACTTGGAGGTCTCGTTATTGCAGCCACGGCCAGCCCAGCTGAGGCTCTTGAGCGTTTGGTGCTGCGGATGCCATTCCTTCAGACCAACATCACCATCAATTTTTCGGGTGCTCAGTCTGTTGAAGAGCTGATTCGTTCAAGCCCGGATCTCGCCGAACTGGAGTCGGTCAGCAGCGGTCAGTTGCTGGGGTTGCTGCGAACAGTGTTCTTAACTCCCTTGCCAATTCAGACCGAGAAATTTCTTCGAGGTGCGTCAGGACAGCCCCTGTTGGAGCAGGCCCTCGCTGCTGCGACGTATTTCGTTGATCTCCAGGGGGTTGAGATTGATACCAGCGGGAAAACACTGACCGACACCCTGAGCCGGGCAGCGCGCAAGGGTGAGCCCAACATCCTTGGTTTTCTGCGTGAACTGCCGGGCGATGAGGCATCGCTCGATCTTTCACGGGTCTCTGATGCGGCCAATCGCCTCAAGGTCAATCTTGAGCAGGGAGTCGCTCTTGTCAAAGCCGGACCTTCTGCGACTGTGGATCCTGCTCTGAGAAAACCGCTCTCCGGTCGCTGGAAGCGTGAGATGTTGCAGCTGTCGGTTCCGCATCGACCTGAATCGCTGAGATTGATCAGCCTGCTTCCATCCGCTCCCAATGGCCGTTTGGTGGTGATTTCACATGGTCTCTGGGACGAGCCGGAGTCTTTTGAGGGTTGGGGTGAGGTGTTGGCCGAGCATGGATACACCGTGTTGCTGCCGGATCATCCCGGAAGCAACTACCGCCAGCAAGAATTGATGCTGGCTGGAGATCGTCCACCGCCGGGACCGGAGGAATTGCG
>CAJWZN010000004.1 GCA_913050105.1 uncultured Synechococcus sp. | reverse complement strand
TCGACAAATAATTTTCCATTGTTGATGTAAGTGACCGCCATTCCGCCCAGGTTGCCTATCACCATTGCAGACAGAAATAAACTCCCCCAGAGGTAATGACGTTGCGCAAATTTTCCTGAAACAAGAGCTTTCCGTTGTTCAGATGTGCCGGTTCGCATCTTCTTCGCCTTGATCCCGAGGTAAAGAACCCAACCACCCACACCCAACAGAATCCACTCCATCAGTGGGTGCACGAAGTTGAGGCTGAAAGCCAGCGATTCCAACATCCAGTTTTCGGATCGACCTGAAGAGATTAATCAGCAGCCTTCCTCAACTGACTCAATGGAGGAAATGACGACGGCCGGTGAGCAGCATCGTCAGCCCAAGCTCATCGCATGCCTTGATCGAATCGGCATCCCGCATGCTCCCTCCCGGATGAATCACGGCCGTGATGCCATGACTGGCCGCCAGACGCACCGTGTCATCGAATGGGAAGAAGCCATCACTTGCCAGCACAGCGCCTTTGACATGTTCACCTGCAGCTTCCAGGGCAATGCGTGCAGAACCAACACGGTTCATCTGACCGGCGCCAACGCCAAGGCTCTGGCCCGACTTGGCGACGACGATGGCGTTCGAACGAACATGACGGACCAATCGCCAGGCAAACTCAAGATCCTGATGCTCCTGCTGAGAGGGGGGACGCTGCGTGGCGACAGTCCATGCTTCTGGGGTGATCAGCTGATCATCAAGATCCTGAACAAGTAACCCACCGAGGATGCTGCGCACATGATCTGTCCCAGCTGCATCGATGGCTTCAGGAGACAGTTCCAGCAGACGCAGATTGGCTTTGACAGCCAGGATTTCCCGAGCTTCAGGGGTGTATCCAGGCGACACCACACACTCGAGGAACAAACTGGCCAGCTCACGAGCTGCTGGTGCATCCACTTGACCATTGATGGCGATGATGCCCCCAAAAGCACTGACCCTGTCGGCATCCAAAGCACGCGTTAAAGCCGACGAAACCGCCGTTCCAACTGCAACGCCACAGGGATTCGAGTGCTTAACCACCACTGCAGCAGGCTGCTGCGCTGGAGTTGATCCTCCTCTCCCGTAGCCGAATTCACGCACCGTGGCCAGCGCAGCTTCAAGATCCAGCAGGTTGTTGGTGCTGAGCTCCTTCCCTTGCAGCTGAATGGCACCACCCCAGCCCTGCCGCGGTTGGCTGTACCAACGAGCGTTCTGATGGGGATTTTCTCCGTAACGGAGCTTCTGACGCTGCGGTATAGCTCCCAGCCACGGAGCATCAGCCACCTCAACATCTTTTGCCATCCAGGTGCTGATGGCGGTGTCGTAGGCAGCTGTGTGCTGAAAAGCCTCAAGAGCCAACTGACGTCGCAGCTCAGGGGGAACCGTGCCAGCGGACTGCTGGAGAGATGCCAAGACGCTGTCGTACTGCGAGGGACTGGTGAGAACCGCCACATCTGCATGGTTCTTGGCGGCAGCACGCACCATGGCCGGCCCGCCGATGTCGATGTTCTCGATCGCCTGTTCCCACGTGACATCAGGCTTGGAAACAGTTTCGCGGAAGGGATACAGATTGACTACGACAACATCAATCGGAGCAATGTTCTGTTGATCCAAATCCGCCTGATGGGAGGCATCGCCGCGCTTGGCCAGAATTCCTCCGTGCACACGTGGATGAAGGGTCTTGACCCTGCCACCCAAGATCTCCGGCGCTCCGGTGTGCTCTGAAACACGGGTCACCGGAAGACCAGCCGTCTCCAAAACCTTTGCTGTGCCACCACTGGAGAGAAGCTGAAAGCCATGGGTGCGATGCAGAGCCTCCGCCAGAGGCACGATTCCGGTCTTGTCGGAAACACTCAGCAGGGCGACAGGAGCCATCGAAACGACGTGACTGGGATCCTCAGCCAACCTACGCAGCAGTGAACATGTCTCCATGACCGGACGATTGGTGCTGCTGCACGGATGGGGAGCCGATGGTGACGACCTGAGACCCCTCGGGAAAGCCCTGAACGCCAGGATGGGTGCATCCCTTGATCTGGTGACCCTCGATGCGCCGGAGCTTCACCCCCAGGGAAGCGGGCGTCAGTGGTACGGACTGTTCCCCGCTGATTGGGACGCCGTACCCACGGCTGTAAGCCAGCTTCAACAGCGACTTCTTCAACTTCATGGTGGTGAACCAGCACTGAAAAAAACAGTTCTGTTCGGTTTTTCCCAGGGTGGAGCCATGGCCATCCAAGCTGGTTGCGAGCTTCCTCTGGCTGGGGTCATTTCCTGCAGTGGGTATCCCCATCCGAATTGGCAACCCCCTTCGGAACATCCTCCTGTCCTCCTATTGCACGGTGAAGACGATGCAATCGTTCCGTTTGAAGCAATGGCAGAGATTCAGAACAAACTCGATTCAGCAAACTGCAACGCCATTCCATTCAAAAACGGCCACACCATTCCCGAAGAAACGATGCGACCGATCGAAAGCTTCATCAGCTCGATGTTGGCCAAGCGTCAATAGGAGAGATCAGACGAAGGCGTACTCGTACTCCTCCATTTCCTCCCAGTCGTCTGCAGCTAAATCAAGGCCCTCAAACAGTTTGTCTTCCCCAATGGAGTCAACGATGGTGCGAAGGGATGGGAAGAGGAAATGATTTTCCTCAGCGTACTGAGCACTGAACAGTCCTTTCTCACCCCAGAAGAAACGATCCGTTGTGTGCTCATTGCGGCGCACATGGAGCAGAGCCGGTGGTACGAGACATCCTTCAGCGATGTAACGCCTTGCGGCAGTCACAGGCTTGTATTCGCCGGTTTCCAGGTTGTGCATGGAAACGTGAGCCAGAACACGCTGACCAGCCAAACGACGACGGCTGATGCGCTTGCGCTTCTTGGACATGAGGGCTCCGGGACAGGGGAGAAGTTGATGGTGAACAGTCAGTCGGATCCAGTACGGCAAATCGCCGCTAACGGGACATCACCAGACATTCGGCCGACGAAAATCGTCGGATGCAGACCGCGTCAGAATGGACGGAGTGAACTGCGTCCATTCGAAAGATCACCAAACCCGAATAGATGTCGTGGTGACACCCAGCAAAAGATGCTTCAACCTCTGCTGTAACTTTGGTTGCTACAAAAAAGCAACCCCTCGGGACACTGGCGGGAGCAAACTCTTGACGAGCGGCGCCTCGGTCGTTACGAATATCTTAAGACTTTTCTCAGATTTTTCAAGTCCGCCCACCACAGCAGCATCGGCTAACCGTGTGTAACTCCCGTTTCGACAACGGGATTCAGCTGACCGATCGTTTTCTTGACTTTGCCGATCAGCAGCTGGCCCCCCAGGTCCGAACCGGATCCATCCGGCATGTGGGGCTTTATCTCAGCACTCCACCTGATACCAGCGGTCCACCGCTGGTTCTGATCCGGCAGTGGTCCTCAGGACGTCTCAGCCTGCCGCCAGCGGATGCCGATCCAGACCTGAGAACAGCGGATGCCCAGCGCCGCTGGTTTCCACTCCAGGATGCCGGCCTGATCCTGGGGGCGCTCCGCGTGGAGCTCGAGTCCACCAGCAGCTGGACGAACGAGGTCGACGCAGAGACACGTCGCTGCTCTGCGGCCATCAGTCATGCCCTTGGACGAGATCTGGAATGTCAGCAGCTCCAGAATGAACTGACACGGCAGAACCAACAGCTGCGCACACTCGTGCATCAACTGCGCAACCCTCTGGCTGCCCTTCGCACCTATGCCCAGTTGCTGATGCGTCGGCTGGAACCGGACAGCGCCCATCAGGCGTTGCTAAGCAACATGCTCAATGAGCAGCGCCAGCTGGGGCGCTACATCGACGCTCTCGATTCCCTTGGAGAGCACGCGCTGCCGCAACCCGAACAGGACATCCTCGGTCCAACCCTGCTGCCTCCGGCAGGCGCAACGACGACCGACACCCTGGCCACATTGCTCCAACCCCTGGCAGAACGGGCCGAAGCCACAGCCAACCTGCAGAACCGATCCTGGCGGGGCCCCACCAGCTGGCCTGCCTGGAGTGAAGGCCCAGCGGGCGATGGATCCATGGCGGAAATTGTGGCCAATCTGTTGGAAAACGCCTTTCGCTACAGCCCAGGTGGCTGCGCCATTGGCCTGGAACTTCTCAACAACGGCCTCTGTGTTTGGGATGCGGGGCCACCGATTCCGAAGGTTGAACAGGCCCGAATTTTCCATCAGGGAGAACGCGGATCCGCCGCCAAAGACCGTCCGGGCACCGGCCTTGGCCTAGCCCTCGCCCGCCGCCTTGCAGAACGCAACGGCGGACGTCTGACCCTGAGCAATGAACCCAAGTCGATTCACCCCACCCTTCCGCCAACGGGTAACGCCTTTCAGCTCAGCTGGTCCCGAGCAGCCCTGCCAGCAGGAGAAGCGTGATCGCCTCACTCAGCACCAAGGAGGCGCCATAACTGTCGCCGGTATGACCACCCAGGCGCCGACCAAGACATTCCGCAACCAGCACAGCCACCGGAGCCCCCACAAGCAAGGCCAGAGGCTGCACGCCGCAGACAGCCAGCACAGTCACACCCGGGAGAATCGGCAACACGTCCCAGTAAGGGCGGCGATGCAAACGATGGAAAGCAGCGGTTCCATCCGCTCGGATGTAATCGAACTGAGCCATCGCCCATAGCGGTGCGACACGACCCCAAAAACCGGCCAGAACAAGGGCCTCCGGAGCAGCAGATCCGAGTTGCAGCAGCGCTGAAATCTCCAAAAGAAGCACCACCGCCAGCGCCAGCACGCCACTGGCTCCGACGCGACTGTCGTCCATCGCCTCAAGCCGGCGTTCCGAACCAGCAGCGACCCCATCGGCCGTGTCCATCAACCCGTCATGGTGCAGGCCGCCACTGAGTCGAATACCAACAACAATCACCAGCGGCGCCAATGCCACCGCGCTCCAACCCAGACGATCCAGACCAATCCACACCAAAGCCTGCAGCGCCCCGATCAGCAAACCGATCCAGGGAGCAAAACGGGCGATGCGCTCAAAGCGGGGCGCCGGCCAGGGCCACGCCGGCAGCACCGAATAAAAAATCCAGGCACCAGCCAGATCAGCCAGCCACGGTGGAGCATTCCGAGCGATGGTTCCGGAGCGCGTGAGTGCTGGCGTCACCGTAGGTTCAACCTGGTGAAGATCCTGCTTTGTTCGGCTTCGACATCACGGCCCGTTGTGCCAACACAACAGCACGGTGCGGCACCTTCCACACACCGCACGGTCCCGTGGAAACCCCTCGGTTCATGCCTGTGGGAACCCTGGCCACCGTCAAAGGCATCAGCACCGAGCAACTGGCACGGACTGGGGCTCAGATGGTGCTGTCCAACACCTACCACCTTCATCTGCAGCCAGGCGAAGAGATCGTTGCCGCCGGCGGGGGCCTTCACCAGTTCATGGGCTGGGACGGTCCGATGCTCACCGATTCCGGCGGCTTCCAGGTTTTCAGCCTCGGGAACCTGAACAAGATTGATGACCACGGCGTGGTGTTCCGCAATCCAAGGGATGGCCGAATCATCGACATGACGCCGGAGCATGCAACCCAGATACAGATGGCCCTGGGTGCCGATGTCGCCATGGCCTTTGATCAATGTCCCCCTTATCCGGCCACCGAAAACGATGTGATCGATGCCTGCCGGCGCACCCATGCCTGGTTGGAGCGCTGCGTTGAGGCCCACACCTGTGAGGGCCAGGCATTGTTCGGCATCGTGCAGGGAGGATGCTTTCCCCATCTACGCCGTGAGAGCGCTCGCGCCGTGGCCGATTTCGACCTGCCGGGAATCGCCGTCGGCGGGGTAAGTGTGGGCGAACCGATCGAGGAAATGCACCGGATCGTGCGGGATGTGACGCCGCTGTTGCCCGATGCTCGGCCCCGGTACCTGATGGGCATCGGCACTCTGCGCGAGATGGCCGTTGCTGTGGCCAATGGGATCGATCTGTTCGATTGTGTTCTGCCAACCCGGCTCGGACGGCATGGCACGGCCTTGGTGGGTGGAGAACGCTGGAATCTCCGCAATGCCCGATTCCGGAACGACCACACGCCACTGGATACAAGCTGCCCGTGCCCAGCCTGCTCCAACAACCACTCCCGGGCCTACCTCAACCATTTGATTCGGAGCGAAGAGTTGCTGGGGCTGACCCTGCTCAGCCTGCACAACATCACCCATCTTTTGCGCTTCACCACGGCCATGGGGCAAGCGATCCGGGAGGGCTGTTTTTCAGAGGATTTCGCTCCCTGGCAGCCCGACTCACCCGCCCATCACACGTGGTAGCGTCCAGTCCACGCCTTATTTGAAGCAAAAGGGATGGCCGCCTACACCCTCGACCTGCTGGCACAGCTGCCCGAGGCCTACCAGGCCTTCTCACCGCTGATCGACATCCTGCCTCTGATCCCGGTGTTTTTCCTGCTGCTTGCATTCGTCTGGCAAGCCTCTGTGGGTTTCCGCTGATCAGCGATCGCGGAGAACGGCCCAGACAAACGCAGGGAGAACAAGCATTCTTTGCCAGCGACTGGGCTCCTGAACAAGCCGATACAGCCATTCGATCTGCAGGCTGCACATCCATCGAGGTGCTCGTTTTTTAAGGCCTGCCCACACATCGAAACTGCCCCCAACGCCCATCCAAAGACCCGCTTTGCCGGATTGTTGCTGATGGGACCAGATCTCCTGGCGCGGTACACCCAGGGCGATCAACACCAAATCCGGCGCCTCATCAGCTAACGCCGCCTCAATCTCCGGCCAGGCCTGCTCCGGTTGATAGCCGTCCACCGCCATCACCAGCTTCAAGCCTGGAAAAGCCTCTGGGAGGGTGCGACGAAGATTGCCCATAACGTCGGGAGAAGCACCCACCAACGCAACGCGCCAACCATGGGAGGCCGCATAGCCCAACAGGGTCCAGGCCAATTCAATCCCGGCTGTTTTCAGCACCCTCACGCCCTGACGGGACAGCGCCCACACCACCCCCGCTCCATCGGGGATCACCAGCTCCGCTGAGGCGATCGCCCGACCCAGCGGAGGATGACTCCGAGCAGCCATGGTCATTTCCGCATTGAGGGTCACGACACGGCCGCCACCGCTGGAATGCAGACCGATCGCTGCTGCGAAGACATCACGACAGGCATCCACCGGAACACCCAGAACCTGACAACGGCGACGGTCATCAGGGGTTGTCAATGAATTCATGGGCACCGGTCCGCAGTGGAGAATTTAAGGGCGGCAAATCGACGGGGCACGGTGCAACATTCAGCAGAGAGCCCCACAGATCAGGGCCGCATTGAGGCGGTGATCCAACGGCTTGACCACGCCATCAGCAAGGTGGTGCTTCAACGCCAAGACCCCGTCAGTGGCCTGCTTCCCGCCAGCACCGCTCACACGATCCATGGCAACTACGGCGATGCCTGGGTGCGGGACTGCGTGTATTCCATTCAGTGCGTCTGGGCACTGAGCCTGGCCATCCGCCGCCACCGAGGAGGCCAGAACAGCCGGGCCTGGGAACTGGAACAACGGGTCATCGCACTGATGCGTGGCCTGCTGCGAGCGATGCTGCGCCAGGCCGAAAAGGTGGAACGGTTCAAGCACAGCCTGGATCCTCTGGACGCCTTGCATGCCAAATACGACAGCAGCAGTGGCGATCCAGTGGTGGCCGATGACGCTTGGGGACATCTTCAACTCGATGCCACCTCTCTGTTCCTGTTGCAGCTGGCTCAGCTGACGCGAAGTGGCTGCACCGTGATCCACAGCCGTGATGAAGCGGATTTCATCCAGAATCTGGTCTTTTACATCGCTCGGGCCTACCGGACCCCCGACTACGGCATCTGGGAACGGGGCGACAAGGGCAACCACGGGCTACCGGAGCGAAACGCCAGCTCGATCGGGATGGCCAAGGCTGCGCTTGAGGCCCTTGAGGGGATGGATCTCTTCGGCGTCCATGGCGATGGATCCTGTCGTGTGCTGATTCCCCAGGGCGCGCTGGTACGACTGCGCCGCGCCCTGGAGAGCCTGCTGCCTCGTGAATCAGCCAGCAAGGAGGCGGACAGCGCCTGTCTTTCCGTGGTGGGTTATCCCGCCTGGGCCGTTGAAAACAACAACCTTGTACAGCGCACCCTGCGTCGAATCCGACGGGATCTGGGAGGGGCCTACGGGTACAAGCGCTTCCTGCGCGATGGCCACCAAACCGCCGTGGAGGATGCCAGCCGACTGCATTACGAGCCGGAGGAACTGGCCGAATTCGAAGGCATCGAATCGGAATGGCCCCTCTTTCTGGCATTCGAGCTGGTCACATCCTGCTGTGAAGAGCGCTGGCAGGAGGCCAGACGCTGGAACAACACACTTCAGGCTCTTGCTGTGCAATGCGATGGCGAGGCGTTGTACCCGGAGCTGTATCGCGTGCCGGATGAACGGGTCGAGGCGGAACGCAAGCAGCCTGGTAGCCAGCACCGCGAGGCCAACACAAATCTGCCTCTGATCTGGACCCAGAGCCTCGCCTGGCTGGGCGAGATGTTGCTGGAAGGTCTTGTGACCCCCGCAGACCTCGACCCCTGCAACCGTCGGCAGTCCTCGGGCCTGGGAGCAGAGTCGGTCCTGGTGGCTTTCGCTGTCCAGGATGCAGCCGTTGGCACTGCCCTGATTGAGGCGGGACTGCCCCACAGCCAGAGCGAAACGATCAGCGTGCAGTGCTCCGATGCACTGGGAGAACAGCTGTCCCAGTTGGGGGGCAATCCACGCCTGAACCTCAGCGGCCTGCCACGAAAACGAATCGAAACGGAAGACACCGCGCGGTTTTACCGCCAGGGGGGACGTGATCTGGCCTTCACAGCCGCCGTGCTGGAAGACAACGTCAGCTACCTAGCCGATGACCCGCTTCAGCTGGTGGACAGCGTGGTGGATGAGCTGCATTTGCTGCAACGCCACTGGCGGGGCCCCGGACTGCCACTGCTGCTGATCCCGATCAGCTCCGAATCCTTCAAACACCATCCGGAGGCCATTCTCAATCTGGGCCGAACGCTGAGCAGAGGCAGCATCGGTGGAATCACCGTGCAGTTCGACACCGTCGAGCAGCTCAGAAGCATGGGGCAGTGGCTTGAGCTGCCTGGAGAAGCAACCAACCCGGCTGGAACGATTTCGCTGAGGGCACTCCGCACAACGATGCTGCGGGAAGCCACTGACCTGGCGGACCTCACCGCAGCTCAGGAACAGGAACTTGACGAAACCGAAACCGATGCGCTGCAGGCACGACTCTGGACCAGTGATTCCCTTCACGAACAGGCCGAGGTGTTGGAACTGCTTCAACGGCGTTTCGGTGTTGAAGCCATGCAAACAAGCCCAGACGACGGTCCTGTGAGCCTGAGGCGTCTGCTGGAGGAGATCTACACCAGAGGACTGCGCTGTCAGGAGTGGAGCGTGGTTCGCCGATGCGCCGGTGCACTGGGGATGGTGCACCCCCAGTTGGAGGATGCCCTCACCGACCTGCTGATGCGTCAGACACAGGTGGTGGTGGGCCGTAACTACACCGCCGACTCACGCCTGATCCGCCCCCTGGACAACAGCGCCATTGCGGAACGCATTGCACGCACCAGCGGTACCGACAGCAGGGAACGGATGCTCGAGCAGGAGCTGCTGCTTGCGCTCGACAGCATCGCCCGCCGACAACCCGCGCTGCTCAAAGGCAGTCTCACCCTGCAGTTGAGCCAGTTGCTGCTCCTGCTGACCTCTGAACTGGCCGTTGAGCAGCGACTCAGCCAGGACGAAGCCTTCGAAGCTCTTTGCGGGACGTCACCCCATCTCATCCGTGACCGATTGCGCCGCCTTCTGAGCGACGTGGACCACGGCCGAGCGGCCTTGCAACGAGGCGAACAACTTCACGTCAGCGGGAGCGTGCAATGGAAAGTTCCCGATCCACTGGAGGTGACCCCGAGCGGTGGGGACTGGCTGCAGCACAGGATCCGACTGGGCACGCTGCAGAAGGTGCCGCGAGACTTCTACGCCGGTATCTGGAGCTTGTTGCGCCATTGCCGCGGCCTTGTGATCGGCGACAAGCTCGAAAGACGCAACCGTCTGAACAGCAGTTTGATTCTGGAAAAAACAGCAGGGGAGCGCAATTTCGCCACATTGGTTGAGCATCTGCTCAGTCGGATCGATGCCCCGGAATACCGGCAGCTGTGCAGCGAATGTCTGCTGTCTCTGATGGCCTTTGTGGAGGCCAACCCCGATGTGCACTTTGCCGACGATCTCGCACTGGATGTGGTGATCGGTCACGCAGTGCGCGTCGGCTGGCTGCTGACGCACCCATCCCTGGCGGATGGAAATTACAGCCAGTACAAAGCACCGGCCTGGAAGCAGTTTTATGCAGCTTCCCCGGGAGACTGCCGACGTTGGCAGATTTCAGCCCTGAAAGAACTGACCGAACAAAAGGAATTGGTGTAGCCGTCAGATCGGCTGCCTGAGAGGGACACCCATATCGGGATGCTCCACCGCTTGCTCGATCAAATCGGCAAGCAGCAGAGCCCTCGAGGCCTGCAAACCATCGACAGCAGGTGTTTCGCGACCACGCACGCACTGAAGAAAATGCTCCAGCTCGGCATAGAGAGGTTCGATCGAAGTGGTGCTGACCTCTTCGATGAATCCGTCATTGCGGTAAAGCAGCTCACCGTGATCGGCGGAATACCACTCATGGGCACGACGGTGGATATGCAGAGTGTGATTGAGAAAATCGGTCTCCACAAGGCTTGAACGACAGTGAGCACTGAGGCTGCGGATTTTGCGGTGGCTCATCTTGCTGGCGGTGAGGCTGGCGACGACACCGTTCTCGAATCCCAGGGTGGCATTGACGTAGTCGATAGGTCCTTCGGCGCTGCGTCCACCAGCAGCTGCCAATCGCACCACTGATGCCTGAGCCAGCTCGAGCACCAGATCAATGTCGTGAATCATCAGATCAAGCACGACTGAAACATCATTGGCCCGATCGGAGTGCGGGCTGTGACGCCGCCCTTCCAGCACCACCACCTCCTCATTCGCCACCACCTTGGTGAGCTCTCGGAAGGCGGGATTGAATCGTTCGATATGGCCCACCTGAAGCAGTCGTCCGGCTTTACGCGCTGCCTGAATCAATGCGGTGGCTTCATCCTGGCTGGCGGCGATCGGTTTCTCGATCAACACATGAACGCCAGACTCGAGGCAAGCCAATCCCACCGAATGGTGCAGCAGGGTCGGAACGGCGATGCAGACGGCCTCAACCTCCGCCAACAGGGTCGGGTAATCAGGGAACCACTGGCAACCGAACTGTTCCTTGGCCAGTTGACCGCGATCTGGATCTGGATCGGCCACGCCGACCAGCTCAGCATCCTTGAGAAGGCTCAGCACCCTCGCGTGGTGCCAACCCATGTTGCCGATGCCGATCACCCCCACCTTCACTGGATGCATGGGGGCGGGGGTCATCAGCGAATGGGTTGATTCCGTGGAAGGTTATCGGGCTTCTGTCGGGCCGGGCTCCTGCTCCGGCTCCGGCAACACAACGCGCACCCGTTCAATGCGCGGACCAGCCATGGCCGTGATCTCGAATTGCAGGCCGTTGAACCGCAGTGCCTCTCCCGGCGAGGGAATGTGCTGCAACCGTTCCAGCAGGAATCCAGCCAGCGTGTGGTGGTCATCTGCTTCGGGCAGATCGAGTTCCAGCTGGCGATTGAGTTCGAAGATTTCCAGATCACCCGCGGCCAGCCAGGATCCAGACCGATCCTCCTCAGGCCGCAGCTCCGGCTCATCTTGATTGTCCTGCAGCTCATCACCGACGATTTCACCGGTGAGATCAGCCGCAGTGACCAGACCCTCCGTACCACCGTGCTCATCCACCACCAGCAACAGCGGCTGACCGCTGCGGATCATCGGCAACAACTCAGCCAGGGTGCTGGTCTCAAGCACGCGAACAGCGGGCTGCAGGTAAGGCTCCAGCGGTGAATCAGCCGACAAATCCCCACGGGCGATGGGTTCAGCCATGCCCCGCAGATCGAGCACGCCACGCACATCATCCAGTGACAAACCAATCACCGGGAAGCGTGCATGGCGTGTGTGATGGACCGCTTCCATCATTTCGGCAAAGCAAACATCCACCGGCAGAGTGACCATGCCGGAGCGGGGCACCATCACTTCACGCACCTGGGTGTCCCGCAGAGCGAACACCCCTTCGAGAATGTTGCGCTCGTCTGGGAAGAGGCCGGTGACACGCCCTGCATCAATCAACGTCTCAAGCTCTCCGGCCGATAGAGCTGGAACCAGTTCGTCCCACTGAGGCCGCAGCCCCACCATCCGCAACATCAGACTTGCCAGGGCATCCAGCAGATTGAGCAGGGGTGCAAGACAGCGCATCACGATCTCGAGCATCGGCCCAAGGGACAGGGCTGCCAGCTCCGGACGACTCAACACCCAGGCCTTCGGCAGCAGACCCGCAACCAAAGTGGCCATCACAACCAGTGCAAGAAAAAGCGCGGTGTCGAACCAGGCAGCACCAGCTGTTCCCTCGGGCCAAATCCGCAAACCCAGGCCACGCCCGGTCCAGCCCAGAGCGATCAGAGGCAGGCTGCTGCCCAACTGCGACAGGGTGAGGGCACGGCGAAGACGCCGCTGTAGCCGCTGCAGAGGAAGGGCACCGCTCTGATGCTCCTCCACCAGCACCTCAACACGGCTGGGTCGCAACCGCAGCAAGGCTATTTCCGCAGCAGCGAAAAAGGCCGGCAACACCAGCAACAACGCCAGTAGGAGCAGACGCATCAATTGCAAACCATGGGGGTCGCGAGGATCGAACTCGCCTTAGGCGAATTATGAGTTCGCTGCATTCACCAGATTGCTAGACCCCCTCTTCACACCGATTGTTACCACAGGGGCTGAACTGGTGTGAAATCTGAACGGACCTGCACTGCGTCCGTAGGGATGACTTCAGCGGCAAGGCTGCTGCCGAATCCATTGTTCAGATCTCTTGTGCGCAAGGGCTGAGCTGGGCTTTGCTCTTCGAGCATTGCTCGCGTGGTGGCCCCCAGCACTGCGGCGTCCCAGATCACAGTCTGATCAGGGAAACCAAACCCCATCATGCGATTGCCGTTGTCTCCGGCCACGGCAAGTCCGAACAAATCGGTGATTTGATGCACCAGATCAACGCCCCGTTCATAGGGCGCGGTCCAGGTGAAGAACCGCCGCTCGATCAGCTCCGCTGTGCGCTGTTCTGGGCCGCAAACGGTCACCTCCACAGGAGCTACGGCCGAAGCAGCGGGATCAGGCGCTTCAAGGGTGGTCGTGCAGACCACTGGGCCGGCAGCAACTGGAACCACCGCCAGTGCCCCCAGAGAAAAAACTGCGGTCATGCGCATCACGTTGACGGCCACAGTTCCTGACACCCTCTTTGCGCAAACTAAAGAACGTTTCCCTCTGCGGCCAGTCCCCATGTCAACGGCGACCCGATCCTCCGAGGACCCGCGCGAGTTGCTCCTGATGCGTCTGGCCGAGTCCGCCTACCGCCGCGGCCAGTTCACTCTTGCTTCGGGACGGTCGAGTGAGCACTACGTGAACTGCAAACCCGTCAGTCTCAGCGGATCTGGCTTGGCGCTGATCAGCGCGGCCATGCTGAAGAACGTGGAAGTCGACGCCGTGGCTGTCGCCGGACTCACCCTCGGGGCCGATCCTCTCGTCAGTGGTGTAGCCATGGCCGCAGCTCAAAACGGGCGTGACCTCGACGCGCTCATCGTGCGCAAAGAAGCCAAGGGTCACGGAACGGGAGCCTGGCTGGAAGGTCCCCTGCCCGTCGCGGGCTCTGTCGTGACAGTTCTCGAGGACGTTGTGACCACAGGAGGTTCTTCGCTGAAAGCTGTGAACCAGTTGAAGGACGCTGGCTACCAGATCAACCGAGTGGTCACGATCGTGGACAGGGAGGAGGGAGGTGCTGCCGCCATGGAGAAGGCGGGCCTCGAGCTGATCAGCCTTTTCCGTCTATCAGAGGTGTCCACCTGCGCCGCCGGATTGGGGAGTTGATGATGACCACGCACTGGGACGAAACGTTCCCGATCATCCGTCTGAACGGCGCGGGGGCCAGGGATTTTCTACAGGGCCAGACCACTGCAGACCTGCGGAAGACAGTGCACGGGATGCTTCAGCAAAGCTGCTGGTTGACGGCAACCGGGCGGCTGCGTGCCGTGCTCGAGCTGCGGCTGGATGACGACGGAGCCGATGTGTTGGTGTTGGCCGGTGACACTGACGCCATGACCCAGGGATTGGATCAGGTGATCTTTCCCGCCGACCGCGTACGGATGGGGGAGCGACGGCTGCAACGACGGGTGCAGGCGTTACGACCTGAAAGTTCAGCGGCCTGGATCGACGACGAGTCGAACCTGCCGACTGAACTCACCGGCAGCCGCCGGCTCCTGTCCACTGAACTTGAACAGCGCCGGCTGAAGCTTGGATTTCCACCAGGTCAAGCTGAACTAACAGGAAACACCAACCCATTCGAACTGGGACTGGCGCAGTGCGTCAGCCTCGACAAAGGCTGCTATCTCGGCCAGGAGACCATGGCCAAACTGGCCGGCAGAGCTGGCACCAAACAGCAGCTGCGCTGCTGGGTCAGCCCGCACCAACTGAACAGCGGTGAGCAGCTGTTTGACGGTGAAACCCGGGCCGGGGTGGTGACCAGCCGTCTTGAACTGGAGAGCGAATCATGGGTTGGCCTGGCCCTGATCCGGCGTCAATATCTGAGCTGTGGCCAATTGATCGGCCCGAACGGACAGGTGGTGACGCTGGAACGGCCCGAGCTTTTTCAGGACCCGCCGTCGCCGGATTGAGACGAAGAAGGGGCCTGGCGCAAGAGCCAGTCGGCCACCGCCCAGGTGGCCCGGCAGTCATCACGGTTGTAGGTGAAGATCCAGCCAAGGGCATTGGCGCTGCCGCGCCGGGTTGGGCCATCCCCCTGCCACTGCCGCCACCACAGGAGAGCGTGAGCACCATCAACTCCGTTCTGGCTCCAGCGAAAACCCTGCCAGGCCGCAACTGCTTTGAGCCCATAGCTGTTGAGTGGCAGGCGCCAGTGGCTGCGGACCCGTGCGTGCACATCCACCAGGCGAGCGCACAGCAGCTTCAACTGTTGCTCGGCAACACCTTGGCGCTCCGCCATCCGCCGCAGGGCTAAAGACTCCGTCTCTCCGTAATGAAGAATCGGCCAACCCTCGTGAACAGCGAGATACCGATCGAGCCGTTGCCAGCAGCGTTGTTCACCGTGCTCGGCCAACACCAGCAACGGCTGATAGCGAGCAGCGCTGATATCCCAGGATCCATCTGCTTGGGTGGGGAGTCGCCAGAAGCCATGCAGAAAATCATGGCGAGCATCGGGATCTGATTCGATGTCGTAAAGCAGCACCCCGGGCGCACCCATCAGCTCCGGCAAAGCATGGGTGTTCTGCAGACGCTCGGGCTGACCATCTCTCTGGCAACGGGCCTGGGCCACAAGAGTTCGCGCCACCTCACCGTGCTGTTCCCCAAACCGCTCCATCTGTCCGGCCAGGCGATCAGGATCCGCAGCGGCGAGATCCTGCAAACCGTGGATCCCAAGCTCCTTGAGCATTTCACGTCGCTTGGCACCGATGCCACTCACCTCGCTGAGATGCCCCTCAGCTGCAGCCTCGGCATTGCACAGCCCGCGCCAGCTGCAGAGCGTGCACTTACGACGGTCTGCCGCAAGTGGCGGTGGATCGGATCGATCGAGATCAACACGCAGCTTGCGCAGAGCTTCTCCCAGCTGCTTGCGCAACCCAGCTGACAGGCCAACACGGTCCCGTGCCGGCCGACGACCCATCCCACCCCCACCAACCACCAACGCATCACGGACCGGAGCCTGCTGCTCCTGTTCCAGCAACAACGCCATCAAGGCGAGCGGCAGTTGGTGTTCACGGGTCATGCGCCGGCCCTGACGCGCCAGGACAGGTTGATAGGAAAAATCGCCCCAGCGACTTCGACCCGAGACCCGGCGCAGCAAAGGCGGATGGGCCTCCACAAGCTCTCCACCGGGGCCACGCCCCTTCAAACGCAAACCGACAACACCCGCGGCCCCTGCCGCACAACCCGCCTGGCCGTGGGCTGGCTTTTGCGGCATCAATGCAACGAAGCAGCGCTGCTGGTCGTCCAGCATCAGGTTTCGATGGGCGGACCATCGTCGCTTGGTCGCATCACCGTGACGATCCAACCAAGCTTTACGCCGACACCGCAGCCAACTGCGCAGCAACCGATCGGTGAGCACGTTGGCAGCAGGCGGGGTGTCACCCATGGCGCGACCCTAGGGCCACCAGCTGCTAAATCCTGGTCAGCACAGGCTGTTCGATGGCTTCCGCATCTCTGCCGCTCAGTCCAGCTCCGATCAAGTTCGGCACCGACGGGTGGCGCGGCGTGCTGGGCGTGGACATCACAGTTGAGCGGTTGCTTCCAGTCGCGGCGGCAGCGGCACAGGAGCTGGCGCATCGCGCCCCCTCCAACTTGGACAGCCGCATCGTGGTGATCGGCTACGACCGGCGCTTTCTGGCGCCGGAGCTGGCGGAGGCCATTGCCAGCTCCGTCCGAGGTTGTGAACTCGAGCCACTGCTGACAGAGACATCCGTACCAACGCCTGCCTGCAGCTGGGCGGTGGTGCAACGCAAGGCCCTCGGAGCCCTGGTGATCACTGCGAGCCACAACCCACCTGAATGGCTGGGTCTCAAGATCAAGGGACCGTTCGGCGGGTCGGTGGAAGGGGACTTCACCTCCGCTGTGGAAAAGCGACTGGCCGCTGGGGGGATCACAGCACCGATTCGGGATGAAGTGATCCGCTTCGATGGCCGAGGGGAGCACCTCGACGGATTGCGAGACAAATTCGATCTGAACGCCCTGATCAACGGCCTGAAGGCGATGAACCTGAAGGTGATCGTCGATCCGATGCACGGTTCGGCAGCGGGCTGTGTTCCGGAGTTGTTCGGGACCGAAGCAGACGGTTGGGTCGAGGAAATCCGCAGCGAACGGGATCCTCTGTTCGGAGGACATCCGCCGGAACCTCTGGCCCCCTACCTGGAGGAACTGATCGGGGCTGTCAAGAGTTCAACCGCCTCTGGTACTCCAGCGGTGGGACTGGTGTTCGACGGCGACGGCGACCGCATCGCCGCCGTTGATGAATCCGGACGCTTCTGCAGCACTCAGCTGCTGATGCCCCTGCTGATCGATCACCTGGGCCGGGCCCGCAACCTGCCGGGCACGGTGGTGAAGACGGTCAGCGGCTCTGACCTGATGCGACGGATCGCGGAAGGCCAGGGTCGCGACGTTCTGGAACTGGCCGTCGGCTTCAAATACATCGCCAGTGAAATGCTCACAGGGCAGGTTTTGATCGGCGGGGAGGAATCCGGTGGTGTCGGGTTCGGAATGCACCTTCCGGAACGGGATGCACTGTTTGCAGCCTTGTTGGTGCTCGAAGCCCTCGTTGAGGGGGGAAAACCTCTGGGGGCACGCCTGGACACTCTCCAGAACCAGCACGGAGGCGCCAGCCACTACGACCGACTGGACCTTCGGCTGGCCGACATGGAGGCGCGCAGGCGTCTGGAGGTTCTTTTGGCAGACAGCCCGCCCAAGGAGGTGGCCGGAACGGCGGTGCAGAAGGTGATCACCACCGACGGCATCAAATTGCGAATGGGGGAAAGCCACTGGCTGATGCTGCGGTTCTCCGGCACCGAGCCCCTGCTGCGGCTCTATTGCGAGGCGCCCGATGCAGAACGGGTCGGCGCTGTGCTGGCCTGGGCCAAGCAGTTTGCAGAGGCGGCGTGAAGACGCTTGTGATCGCCAGTGGTAACCCCGGCAAAATTCATGAGTTCGAGAATCTGCTTCGGGCTCTGCCCATCGACGTTCGACCGCAGCCCGAGGGGCTGGACGTCGAGGAAACGGGCAGCACCTTCGCCGCCAACGCACAGCTCAAAGCGAAAGCCGTGGCAAGCCTCACAGGGGAGTGGGCCCTGGCCGACGATTCCGGCCTGAGTGTGGATGCGCTCGATGGTGGCCCCGGAGTTCACTCCGCCCGCTACGCAGCCTCCGATCCCGAACGTATTGAACGCCTTCTCAAGGCACTCAACGATTGCAGCCAACGCGAGGCCCACTTCTGCGCAGCGCTCTGCATTGCAGCCCCCGACGGCCGGGTGCTGCTGGAGGTGGAGGGGCGTTGCGAGGGCCGCATCACCACTGTCCCTCGCGGAGATCAGGGGTTTGGTTACGACCCGATTTTCGAGGTGAATGACACGGGACGGACCTTTGCGGAGATGGCACTGGCAGAAAAGAAACAGCACGGCCATCGCGGTCGAGCCTTCAATGCATTGGAACCAAAACTTCGAGAGCTGCTCGCAAAAGCCCAATGAAAACAGGCTTTAAAGGGGTTGATTACAACGGCGAGAACCGATCGGTGGTCGCCTCTGAGCTTGGTCTGTACGGTGAGGCCTGACGCTGACGAGGTCTATGGCCATCGCCATGACCACGGGTTACAGCGCACAGACCGAAGGGGCTCTCCTCTGCATCGAAGCCGCCTCGGACTGGGCCTTGACTTGTGTGAATCAACTGAACGAAGCGAACAGCCACGTTCTGATCGATTACGGCGCCGCTGATGGCGGTACGGCTGTAGGGCTCTGGAGCAAGGTGCTGGATCGCCTTCATGAGAACCAACCCAAGGCCCATCTAACCCTGATCGGCAACGATCTTCCGAGCAACGACAATGTCGCCCTGGCCGAAAACCTGGCGCAACAGATTCCTCGAAAACCAAAGCCAACGGTTCTGGTGAGCGCCCGGAGTTTTTATGAACCGTCTGTGGGACCAGATACGGTGAGTTTCGGCTTCTCAGCCACGGCAATGCACTGGTTGAGTGCGTCTCCTGGCCCACTCAACAATCACACCCATGTCCTGGCCTCCGGGGATGCGGAGGCCCTGCAGCGATTTACAGCGCAGGCGATGAAGGATTGGACCTACGTCCTTGAACTTCGCAGCCGTGAACTCAAGGTGGGAGGCCGGCTGCTGACCGTGAACCTCTCCAGGGATGAAGACGGTCGCTACCTCGGCCACAACGGCGGGGAGACCCGCAATGTGCACGACCAACTGCATCAGATCTGGCGCGGCATGGCCGATGAGGGGGCCATCAGTGAGGAGCAGTACCGCAACGGCACCGTTCTGAACTTCTACAAATCACCGGAGGAGTTCATGGCTCCGTTGAAGGACCAGGGATCCGCTCCCTACAAGAACGGTTTAAGGCTGGTTGATGAGCGCACTGTTTACGTGAAGTGCCCGTATCGGCGCCGCTGGAATGAAGACGGAGACACCGCGGCCTTTGCAGCTGGACTGATGGCCACAATCCGCAGCTGGAGCCGTCACAGCTTCGCCAGTGCCGCTGGAGATGCGGCTGCAGACACGGTCTACAACCGGTTGGAGCAGCGCATCGCAGATGCACCTAGCGAATGGAGTCTTGACTATGTCGAGCACCACCAGATGATGGAAAAGGTGGCCTGATGCAGAGCAGCGACCCATCCACGCCGGCCGTTTCTGTGCTGGCCGAACACGTCTCCGAGCATCTTTCGGTGTTCGTTGTGGCCGAAAACACCGATGCAAAACGCCCTGCCAACGGAGGGCTGCGGCTGCTCAACTACCCAAGCGATGAAGCCTGCATCGCTGACGGGGAGCGGCTGGCAGGTCTGATGACTCACAAGCACGACCTCTACGGCACCGGTTTCGCCGGCGGCAAGATCGTGGCCCGAGCCGCAGAGCCCGATGCGGTGAAGGATGAACTCATCAGCGTCACCGCCGAGCTTCTTGAGTCGCTGGACGGCGCCATGATCACCGGATGTGACCTCAACACCAGCCTTGAGGATATGGAGCGTTTGACGGCGCTCACACCCCACGTTCTGGCCGCGGTCGGCAGCCCGGTCGACGCCAGTGCCGCGACAGCCCACGGCACCCTAGGCGCTGTGGAAGCTGTGCTCGATGCAGAGTTGAAGGATGCTGAACCCGGACGTGCACTCGTCCATGGCTGCGGTGCGGTCGGTGGAACGGTGGCGCGCCATCTGGTCGACCATGGCTGGACGGTGTTCACCGTTGATCTGGACCGGGACAAGGCTGCATTCCCCGGAGCCACACCGCTGCCAGATGACTGCCCCTGGTGGGAATTGCAGCTGGATCTGCTTCTGCCCTGCTCGATTTCAGGACTGATCGACAGTGAGATGGCGGCGACCCTGCGCACTCCTGCTGTTGTTCCAGCAGCCAATGCCCCCTTCCAGCAGCCTCAGCTGGCTGACGACCTGCGTCGCCGCGGAGTACGCGTGCTGCCGGATCCATTGGTCAATGCCGGAGCAGTGATCGCCGACTCGATCGAGCGCTTCTCACCCAGTGCTTGGAAGGATGCAGGCGCCAAGGACGTCTACGCCTTCGTTCGCGATGAAGTTCGTCAGCGCGCCGCTGACTACCTCAATCAGCGGGACCAGGGCCTTTCGGTGGGAGATGCCCTGGAGGAAGTGGCGGCTACTCCGAGCCATGAACCCATTGGACTCAGCTTCGGAGACAACGAATGAGCATGTCGAACTCCATGCCCAGCAAGGCAGAGGTCGTGATCGTGGGCGGCGGCATGGCCGGCCTCAGCTGCGCTGCCTCTCTTGCACGTCGTGGCATCAGCGACGTGGTGCTGCTGGAAGCACAAACACTGGCCCATGCCAAGGCCAGCAGCTATGGCGAAACACGCATGTTCCGGGAGATGTACTCCGACACGGTGCTCTGCCGGCTGGCGCAGGAGGCCAACAGACTCTGGCGTGAGGAAGAGATCCACGCAGGAGAACAGCTGCGTGAGACCCATGGCTTGCTGTTTTACGGCGAAAGCTGGGATCAGGAAACGATCGAAGGATCCATCCCAGGTGCACGCCGTGTCATGGACGATCAGGGCATCCCCTATGAGGCTCTCGATGCAGGCCAGATCGCCAGCCGTTTTCCACTGAAACCAAAGGCTGACTTCACTGGTTTATTTGAACCCACCGCGGGGGCCGTGCGCAGCGACAAGGTTGTCGCCCACTGGATCAACACAGCACGCAACGCCGGGCATCAGCTGATCGAGCACTGCCCCGTGGCCGGTCTCGATGCGGATGGTGGTGGTGTGACCCTGGAGAACGGTCACCACATCGCTGCTGGACAGCTGGTTGTGGCCTGCGGCATCTGGAGCCAGCTGCTGCTGGCTCCTCTTGGTCTTGCTCCGAAACTCGAGGTATGGCCCATGCTCTGGGCTCATTACACCGTCGATCCAGAGCTGGCCGATCGCTATCCCCAATGGTTCTGCTTCCAGCGGGAACGCGGCGATGATGGGGGCCTTTATTACGGCTTCCCGGTGCTCAGCCACACCGACGACGGGCGGCCGCGGATCAAAGCCGGGATCGACTGGGCCCCCAAGGAGCTGCGTGTCGCAGAACCCAATGCCATGACCACCGAGCCACCGACAAGGCTGGTCGAACTTCTGGACACATTCCTGTTCAACGAAGTCGAAGGCGTCCAGGAGCGGGTCGAGACAGTGATCAGTCCCTACTCGATGGCCAGCGACGTCAATTTCGTGCTGGACCGGCTGAGCCCCAAACTGAGCCTGTTTGCCGGCGGTTCAGGCCAAGCCTTCAAATTTGCCCCCCTGATCGGCGACTCGCTGGCGCGACTGGCCAGCGGAGAAATACCAGCTGTCGATCTTTCCTGCTGGAGTCACCAGCGCGAAGCCGTCAGCGCCTGACCCCTCACCCGCGAACCGATGTCTGAAATCCCCACGGGCCAACGCACCTGGTGGCGACAGCCACCCCTCTGGGTCGGGGCCATCCCCCTGCTGATTTTTCTGCTGGTCTCCGCCGTCGACCTTGCTCTGGCCAAGCACTTCACCGACAACGGCAAAGCCGTTATCAGTGATGCTCTCGGTGGGATCTGGCAGTGGATGGTGGTTCTGCTGTTCCTGATCGCTGTGATTCTGGCCATCAGCCCTGTCGGCAAACTCCGGCTGGGGGGGGCGGATGCCAAGCCGAGTCTCAAATTCTTTGATTGGTGCGCCGTACTGATCTGCACCCTGCTCGCGGGTGGTGGCGTTTTCTGGTCAGCTGCGGAACCCCTCTATCACTTCCAAACGCCATCGCCCATTTTCGAAGGGATCGAAGGCGGCACTGCCGCCGCAGTCGATCCCGCTCTGGCGGTGAGTTTTCTGCACTGGGGATTTTTGGCCTGGGCGCTTGTGGCCACGACCACCACGATCACCTTCTCCATTCTTGAACAACGCGGTGAACCGCTGCGTCCGCGGACCCTTCTGGTGAACATCGTTCCCCGCAGCTGGGTTGACGGACCACTGGGTCACATGGCGGACGGGCTCTCGGTGGTTTCTGCCATTGCAGGCACCGTTGGTCCTCTCGGTTTTCTCTCACTGCAGCTCAGTAACGCTGCAGGACAACTCCCCTGGCTAACCGACAGTGCAGGCCTGCAATCGGTGGTGGTGCTGCTGCTGACAGCTGTGTTCGCGACATCGACAGTCAGTGGCATCCAGAAGGGAATCAAATGGCTCTCAGAACTGAATGTTTGGCTCACGCTCGCGATGGCAGCTGGGCTCTTACTGCTTGGGCCAGGGCTGTGGCTGATTGAGCATTTCTTCAGTGGATTCCTCACCTATCTGATTCACCTGCCGCAGATGGCCCTCACGCCCAATGTGGCGCCGGACGACTGGGTCAACGGATGGACGGTCTTCTACTGGGGATGGTTCCTTGGATATGCACCGCTGATGGGCTTGTTCACTGCCGGGGTGAGCCGCGGCCGCAGCATTCGTGAGCTGGTGCTTGCGGTGGCAATCCTCTGCCCGCTCGTGACAAACCTGTGGTTCACACTGCTGGGCGGCACCGGACTCCACATGGAACTTGCAGGTGGTGGCATTGGTGATGCCCTGGCCCAGAACGGTGCCGCAGCTGCACTGCTGAGCATTCTCAGCCAGCTGCCTCTGGCTGCGTTGTTGATTCCGGTGGGGCTTGTGCTTGTGGTGCTGTTCATGTGCACAAGCGCCGATTCGATGAGCTACGCAGCGGCCATGGTCGTCAGTGGGAGAAACGAGCCCCCTGCTTTTCTGCGCCTGTTTTGGGCCCTGATGATCGGCAGCCTCACCCTGGTGCTGCTGCGGATCGGATCCGGACTGGGAGACAGCACCTCCATCGATGCGTTGCAGGCCTTCATCGTGATCACGGCGGTGCCTGTGACGCCGTTGGTGCTTGCCACGTTGTGGTCTGCGCCGCGGCTGGCCTGGAAGGAAGCCAAGCGTGAGGGACTTAGCTAAGGCAGTACACCAATCTCAAACCGACTGATGTTCTCGGTGAGGGAGCCTGTTGAGGATCAAATCCTTCAGCTGAGCTTTTCATCAGCATTGGTCGGGGGCTCTGGATGCTGTCTCCTCGCTGTATGGAGATGATCCTGACCTGGTTTAAACCGATCACCTCTGCCGTTGCCTCCGCTTCGGAAGTCCCACGCAGCAGTGCCTTCGCCATCAGGTTCTGTTGCAACTTCCGGGCCGCGGCCTCATCCGCCATCGACTGCACGCCCTGCTGACGCACCCCAGGCATGACGCCAACGGTCTGAATGAACGGGTTGAAGTTGGCTGGAGTCACATCAGCGGAGACCGCTGCCCTCGCAACGAACCGCTTCTCCACGCCGCTGCCACGCGAGTAGTTGGTTGGAGCTGAAACCGTGAGCTTCCCTTGCAAGAGCGGCCCAAGCTCCCGCCGCAGTCGCCCAAGGCGGTGATTGAGCTGTTGCATCACGGCCTGTTCGCTGCGACCTTCAGCACTCACCGCGAGTGAGAATCGAAACCGCACTGCCGGGCTGGCGTCCAGCTCGCGCACCGAAAGCTCAAGCTGGGTGCCGTCACAAGCGGCGGATGCAGCCTCTGCAGTCGTGGCCAGGCTGGTCACGGCCGCATTGAACAGCAGTGGAAGAACCCAGAAACGCTTCAGAAGCCGAGGGCAGACCATCAGATCTCAACAACTGCTCGAGGTTTAGCCCCGATCAAGCCTGCAAAGAAGACTGAACCGTGCCCGTCCATCTATCAGCTGTGACTGGATCTGTCTGAACTCTGGAGCGTGCCCCTCAGCTGGCATCCGCCCAGCTGCCGTGAAGACCATGGGGCACAGCCAACGGCAGCTCCAACACTGCCACCTCTGAAAGATCGCGGGCATCGAGAATCACCAGATCGGACGACGCTCGTGCCCCATTCCAGACCAGATCGAGCACCCAGCCGTCGTCCTCGGAATCAGCTCCAGGGCGACGCACCATCAACGGCTCACTAACGAAGCCTCTGGGTGCGGCACTCCAGGTATGGGTGGATCCACTGGCCAGATCAAGCTTCTGGATTGCCTGCAGCGGATCGTTGCCAGCCTCCCGCTCGGTGACAGCCATCCAGGCATAACGAGCACTCAGGCCTTGACGCTGGGGATTAACCATGGCGAACTCGCAGGTGCGGTTGCTGATGCGCTCGGTCTGCACCGACTCCCGGCTGAGATCCAGACGGCAGCGATGAAGGATCCCCTCCGGCACCTTGTCGAAATCGACCTGGGCGAAGTCATCGTCCGGTCCGATGGAAGGAAAGTCGTCGTAAACGATGCTCTCCACCACCACATGATCACCATCCTCGAAGGCATTGAGGTGGTGGAACACAAATCCATCCGGAGCATCAAGAATGCGTGGAGGCTGGCCGGCAAAGCAACCGGAATCCCGGGGGATCAACCAGAAGCGACCTTTGCCGCCTGGCTGAGACGTCAGACACTGGGCAGCACCCTTCTCTCCGGTGACAAACGGAAGAGGATTGAACGCAATGGCGTTCTGGAGGAACACCGCCCAGTTGGGGGTGATGGCGAAATCGTGGAGGAAGGCGAAGCCGGGAAAACTGTCGGAACGGTCATGGAGCAGGGTTCCCGCATCTGATCCATCCGTGGCGAACTCCATTAAACGAATGGTGCTGCGTGGTCCGGTCTTCACACCGAAGGTGACCATGCAGGGCCGGCCGTTATGGCCGGGATCAAAGCGAGGATGGGCACTGAAGGCCTCGCCCTTCTTCAGTACGCCATCGAGGCGGGAGAGACCACGGGTCTCGAGACTGAGAGGGTCCAGAGCATGGGGCTCTGCGGCCTCCCACAGAGCCAGCAGCTGATCGCCGAGACGCACAACATTGGTGTTGGCGATGTTCTTCAAACGCAGGTCGAAAACATTCGCAAGCCGACCACCTGGCTTCTGGCTGCCGAAAACACCGCGGTATAGAACCTTGCCGGCCTTTTCCTCTGCCAACCAGCCTTCGGTGCGCACATAGCGATTGCTGAGCTGAACCTTGCCGTTCTCGAACCGCATCGCCGCGATCATGCCGTCGCCGTCGAAAGGGTGATGAACGCGATGACCATCCCGCTCCATCCGGCCAGGTCCATTGCGGTAGAAGGTGCCGTTGAGCGCGGCTGGAACTGTTCCACTCACTGGTGAGATCACCACATCAGTGAGTTCCTCTTCCACGTTGACGAAGGCGCTGGCCCAGTCGCTGCGGTTGTAACTGCGGATGGGGGCGACGGTCACAGTTGATTCATCTACAGACGACCATCTTCTCGTAACGGACTGTGAAGCGCGCAGAAGGCGTCAGTTAGCTCCGGCTTGCTCCAGCACTCCTTTGCTGCTGGGAACGCCCCCGGCCCGGCGAGGATCCACCTCGGTGGACATCCGCAGGGCACGGGCGAATGCCTTGAAGCAGGCTTCCACGATGTGGTGGGAATTGACCCCTTCCAGCTGACGGATATGCAGGGTCATTCCGCTGTTGTTCACCACCGCCACGAAGAACTCCTTGACGAGTTCAGTGTCGTAACTGCCAATCTTCTGATTGGGAATGGCAAGGCTGTAGCTGAGATGCGGGCGTCCGGAACAATCCAGGGCCACCTGCACCAGGGCCTCATCCAGGGGTGCCACGAAGTGACCGAAACGTTGAATGCCACGTCGATCGCCGAGCGCCTGGGCCAAAGCCTGACCCACAGCGATCCCAACGTCTTCGTTGGTGTGGTGATCGTCGATGTGAGTGTCACCCACAGCATTGATCTCCAGATCGATCAGACCATGACTGCTGATCTGGTGAAGCATATGGTCGAGAAACGGCACGCCGGTGCTGATCTGACACTTGCCGAAGCCATCCAGATCGAGGCGCACCTTCACGTCGGTTTCACCGGTGACCCGATGGATGTCTCCCTGACGTGCCATCACAAACGCTCCAGTTTCCTCATCGTGCCTCACATCCCGTTGACGCAGTAGCCCGCATCCACATAAATGGTTTGACCGGAAATACCACTGGCCAGGTCACTGAGCAAGAAGGCTGCGGTGCCACCAACTTCCATCTGCGTGACGGTACGACGCAGGGGAGCCTTTTCCTCGACGTTGTGGATCATGTCGAGAATTCCGCCGATGGCTGAACTGGCGAGGGTTCGGATCGGTCCTGCGCTGATGGCATTGACACGCACCTGTTTCTCAGGCCCCAACTCAGCCGCTAGATAGCGCACTGAAGCTTCCAGGGCGGCTTTGGCCACGCCCATCACGTTGTAGTTGGGGATCGCACGCTCAGCCCCTAGATAGGAAAGAGTGATGACGCCGGCTTTCTCGCTGAACAGCGGCTTGGCGTGGGCACAGAGTGGGGCGAGGGAGTAGGCGCTGATGTCGAGGGAGCGGGCAAAACCTTCCGCTGTTGTGGCGCTGTAATCACCGATCAGCTCTTCCTTCCCAGCAAAAGCCAGACAGTGGACCAGACCATCAAGGACACCCCACTTGTCTTTGATTTCAGCGAAAACCTCAGCCATCTGATCGGCGTCCTGCACATTCAACGGCAGAAACAGGCTGGGCTCCAGCGGCGCGGTGAGTTCACGAACCTTCCCTTCGAAGCGACCCTTTTCATCAGGCAAATAGGTGATGCCCAGCTCTGCACCGGCTGCTTTCAGCTGTTGAGCAATTCCCCAGGCGATCGAGCGGTTGTTGGCGATGCCGGTGACGAGAATCTTCTTGCCGGTGAGATCAAGCAGCATCGGAGCGGACCGGAACGGATGGATCGCGCGATTCTCCCCTATTCCCCGCCAAGATCTCGTTTCACATTCTGAAAAGGCCGGTGCCCACCGTCCAGACCACATCAATCCCCGGGGATCTTCCCCGGACATTTGCCTCCAGAAAAGAGCTTGAGCGACTGCTGGTGGAGGAATTCCCCAGCGCTGAGGGATCCCTCAGCCCGATTCGAGGAGGGCGCCAGGCCGCCGAAGCCAAGTTGTCCCAGGTGAACCCTGCTCGCTACGCCAAAAGCCGCAATCACCTCAAGGGCGCGGTCACCGGTCTATCCCCTTACATCCGCCACGGAGTTCTCACACTTGCGGAAGTGAGGGATGCGGTGTTTCAACGAATCCGCAACCGGAATGACGGCAGCAAGCTGATCAATGAACTGGGTTGGCGCGACTTCTGGCAACGGATGTGGCTCGACTTAGGGGAAGGAATCCACGACGACCAGGAGGAGCCCAAGACCGGCCATGCAGCAAGCAGTTATGCCAAGGAGCTCCCTGCGGATGTGCGTGATGGCACCACGGGGCTGGCCTGTATGGATGGATTCCGCGATGAGCTGGTGAGCACAGGATGGCTGCACAACCATGCCCGCATGTGGATGGCCGCCTGGTTGGTGCACTGGCGCCGCGTGCACTGGAAAGCAGGAGCCGACTGGTTCCTGGAGCACCTGATCGATGGCGACCCTGCCAGCAACCACCTCAGCTGGCAGTGGGTGGCAAGCACGTTCAGCCACAAGCCCTACTTCTTCAATCGGGACAATCTGGTTCGCTACGGCGGCACACGGCATTGCGACGACTGCAGCAGCGTTCACCGCTGCCCCTTTGACGGCAGCTATGAGCAGCTGGAGGGCCAATTGTTTGCACCAATGCCAGCAATCCGCAGCACCGGCAATGGCCGCAACCGACGCGACGGCCGACCCGGCAACAGCTCTGTCAACAGAGGCCGCAGCGGAGCCAGCGCAGCCTTGGCACGGCCCAAGCGATAACCCCATTGGATGCCATGACGATGAAACGCCCGATTCTTTGGATTCACGAGGAGGCCCTCGGTCCCGCCAATCCCGCCTTGCGTGCCTGGCCCGAGGCGCCAGCTCTGTTTGTATTCGATACGCGCTGGATACAGAACAGCCGCATCAGCCGCAAACGGCTGGGATTTCTCTACGAAACCGCCCTGGAGTTACCTCTCACCCTGCGCAAGGGTGATGTAGTCGCCGAAGTTCTGGCATTCGCGCGACGCCACCAGGCCGACGGAGTCGTGACAAGCACCGGGGTGGATCCGCGGCTGCAGCAGATCGCCGAAGCAATCGAAACAGAGCTGCCCCTGCAGGAACTCGATCCTGATCCCTTTGTAGAGCTGTCCCGGCCGCCACGACTGGGGCGATTCAGCCGCTATTGGCGCGAAGCCGAACCAGTGGTCTGGGAGAGCTACTCCCCAGCCGGTTGATCCATTAACAGCTGCTCAACACGCCGTAGTTCCTCCACTGGGCTGATGAGCAGCTCCCCCTCCTCCAAGGCGGGAAGCTGCACAGGAACAACCTGCTCAGCTGTTCGGGGTGGCTCGGTCCACTGCCAGCGATCCTGAGGCGCACGATCCAGGCAGAGGGCCTTCAGTTCCTTCGCCAGCAGATCTCTCACATCACGTCGGGCGACCGCTTCAAAAAATTCAGCACGATCGGCAAGGCCGGAACTGAACGGTTTGCTGCCGTTTCCGTTGAACAGGCGGGCAGGATCCGGTAACCAGCGCGGGCGACAGACCCCCTCAAAACTGGTGTCGGTCTCCAGATGAATGTGCAGACCAAACCCATCGGGTTGGTTCACGACGGCAAGACCGTCATGGGGCTGGTAGCGCTGAAGGGCGAACAGGCGCCAGCTGGGGGGTTCAGCAGGGGCGGAGCAGGCGACCAGGGCCAGCACCAACCAACCGCCAAGAAGCATCCCCCGCCGCATCCATTCATTCCGGCCTCCAGGCATCCTGATGGAACTTCGCTTCTTAAGTGGTCGCGTCATGGCTTTGACACCCTCCACCATGCTGGCGCTGGGCACTCCCATGCCCGCATTCGATCTGCCTCTGGTCAACACAGGAAGCCTCAACAGCCTGCAACTGACGGAGAAGCCAGTGCTGCTGATGGTGATCTGCGCCCACTGCCCCTTCGTGAAACACGTGGAGCCGGAACTCACACGGCTGGAGCAGGACTTCACTGGAAAAGTGCAGCTGGTGGGCGTGAGCAGCAACAGCCTGATCACCCATCCCCAGGACGGACCGGAGCAGTTGGCCGATCAGGCCCGACGCCATGGCTGGCAGTTTCCTTACCTGCTGGATGAACAACAGAGCCTGGCCCGGGATCTTCGGGCAGCCTGCACCCCTGAGTTTTACGTATTCGCTGCACAGGCTGACGGCCTTCAGACCCTGCGGTATCGCGGCCAATTGGATGGAAGTCGACCGGGCAACGACCAACCGCTGAACGGCCAGGACCTGCGCGCTGCCATGAATGCAGTGCTTGATGGAACCGCTGTGAATCCAGACCAACAGGCGTCTGTGGGCTGCAACGTCAAATGGAATCCTGGCCACGAACCTGAGTGGTTCGGCTGAGCCCCCTTAAGATTCCCTTTATGCAGGTTCCCCCCTTCAGCCTCAGCGAGCAGATCAGCAACCTGGGCACGGATCTTGAGGAGGCGGTGCTCCAGGTGCTGCGCAGCGGCCAGTACATCGGCGGAGCCGAGGTCAAAGCATTTGAAGATGCCTTTTCCACCAGCGTGGAAACGTCCCATGCCGTGGGTTGCAACAGCGGGACAGACGCTCTGATCCTGGCGTTGCGCGCTCTGGAGATCGGGCCAGGCGATGAAGTCATCACCTGCTCATTCAGCTTCTTCGCCACCGCTGAAGCCATCAGTGCTGTGGGTGCCACTCCGGTGTTTGTGGATGTGGACCCAGCGACTTATCTGATCGATCTCGATCAGATCGAGGCTGCGATCACTCCAGCCACCAAGGCATTGATGCCGGTGCACCTGTTCGGGCGTCCGGTGGACATGACCCGGCTGATGTCCATCGCCGAGGCTCACTGCCTCAACGTTGTCGAAGACTGCGCCCAGGCCACCGGTGCTCGTTGGAATGGCCAACCGGTGGGCAGCTTCGGTGATGTGGGCTGCTTCAGTTTCTTTCCCACCAAAAACCTCGGCGCTGCAGGAGACGGTGGTGCGGCAACCACCAACAATGCCGGCATCGCTCAAACAATGCGCGAGCTGGCGGTGCATGGAATGCCCCAGCGATATCTCCATACCGCCCTTGGCTACAACAGCCGGCTTGATGCAATCCAGGCCGCGGTGCTGAACGTGAAGCTGCCCCGGCTCAAAGGTTGGGTGGAGCGTCGGACCGAAATCGCAGCGCGATACCGGGAGCAACTGGCTGATCTGCCTGGACTGTGCTTGCCCTCAAGCGAACCTGGCCACAGCTGGAATCAATTCGTGGTGCGCATCAACAGCGCCCGGGATGATTTCAAACAGACCCTGCAGGACAGCGGGGTCAACACGATCATCTACTACCCGATCCCCATTCACAGCCAACCCGCCTATGCCCATCTCGGCCAGGCGGAATGCTCCCTGCCGATCACTGAACAGCTCTGTCAGCAAGTGCTCAGCCTGCCGATTTTCCCTGAACTCAGTGATCAGCAGCAGCAAACCGTGATCGCAACACTGCACAAACTGCTGCGGGTGCAAGCTCCAACGCAGTTGCCCCGTAACGGGACTCAGGAGCGGATGGTCGCGTAAAGCGCCTTGAATTGTGCCTGCTGGGTTTTGTGAGTGATCAACGGTTCGGGATAACCACGACGCTCCAGACCACCAATTTCTCCGGTAAGGAGATCTTTCGTGTTCACGTGCCGTAGCTCAGGCACCCAACGGCGGATGTACTCGCCATCGGCATCAAATTTTGTGGCCTGGGTGGCGGGGTTGAAAATCCTCAGGGGCTTGGGATCCATGCCACTGCTGGCACTCCACTGCCAGCCGCCATTGTTGGCTGCCAGATCGCCATCCACCTCAAGCTCCATGAAGGCGCGTTCGCCCCAACGCCAATCGCAGATCAGATCCTTCACCAGGAAGGACGCCACGATCATGCGGCAGCGGTTGTGCATCC
>CAJWZN010000003.1 GCA_913050105.1 uncultured Synechococcus sp. | reverse complement strand
CAGGGTCAGGCAGGTTCCCGCACCCAGCTGCAGCAGATGCCGCCGGCTCAGGGAATCCATGAACCCCACATGCATGTCGATTCGACGTTAAGAGGACGCCCGCAGCTGATCCACCGCCAACTCACACGCCTCCACCAACGCCGGTGAAGTGTGGCCCTGCAGCTGGGCCAGCAACAAGAGCGCCCCGGCCCCCACTCCCTCCTTAACAAAGCCGCGCTCGTAATCCCGCAGCGCCGAAACCCGGCTGTTGTGGAAACGAATACCGCTGGCCAGACCAGTCAGGGAAACATCGAAATGCTGGCCGACTCGGTCGAGAAGGATGCCCAGGGAGGGCTGACGCTCAGCTCCGAGCCTCTCTTGCGCAAGCCAGGCCGTGGTGCCAAGCAGGGTGCGATCACTGAGGGCGTAACGCTCCGATCTGTTCAAGGCCGAGAGCGCAAGGCCCAGAACCGCCACCATCTGACTTCCTCCCCCCAGCAGCACCGGTTGCCTGGCAGCCACCAGAAACCCCGCGGCAACAGCTTGAAACGGATCACCGACCGCCGCCAGCACAGCAGTGGGTGACGGCCGGTCCGGCAGGGAAGCCCCCTGCAATCCCTGATCCACGAGCATCCGCTTCAGCCTTTGCGGCGGCTGTTGGGCACTGCCGCTGATCAACGAGCCCACGGGAACCCCCAGTGCCGACAAAACAGCCTGTGCGGTGGTGGTTCCTCCCGGCACACACTCCGTGAGCAGCACAGGCCCCCGAAGCCTGTTGCCGAGATGCATACCCTGACGCCAGAGCCTCTCAACACGTGCCTGGGGCATGGCCCGCCCACCGGACAAGCAGTCAGCCGGGCCCCAGCGACCGGATTCGAGGCGCAGATGGGGAAACGGTGCTGGGTGTTCCAGCCCGATCGCGGCCAGAAGCGGTGACAGGGGCAGATGGTTGAGTGCCACATGGCTCAGCAGGGCAGGAGAGACCCCCGCAGGCAGAGGTGGCAGCGGCCAGCGCCGTTTTCCACTGGGGCCCTCAAGCAGCAACTCAGCATCGGCGAGTGCAGTGAAACGCCGGGATTCCGCCGTAGCGCCCGCCGCGGAAATACCGGGATGCTCAGCGGTGCGTGTCGCTGCCAAAAGCACCAGCAGATTCGACACGTGATCGGAACGACGCCAGGGAGACAGGCGCTGCTCCAACAGAGCTTCTTCACACGAGCGACCGAGGGTCTGACATCCCTCCGGGAGGGTGCGGGGTTCAGAGGGGATCGAGGGCGACAAGTCCATGCAGCAAGCGCGGTGGCCCGGGAATCGACGAGCGCAGACGCGGAAAAATCCAGAACGCCAACGCGTGCAAAGACAACACGTAGATCACTTCCTGAAGCACGACCAGAACCAACGCCATCAACTGCACGCTGGCGAGATCTGCAGAGATGGGCAGATGCAGGAGAGTGATCATCCGCTCCAACATCCCTGCGCCCGCTCGGGTAATCACCACCCAGAGGTTCTCTCCGACAAGCAAAGAAAGCACCAAGACGCGCATCAAGAAACCCAGAGTCCCCAGCACCACTCCGACCGACCAGCTCAACCACCAGCTGACACCTCTGCCCCAGCACCAACCGAGCCACATCGCGAGGATTCCGTAGGGAAAAAGCAGCAACGGCCCACGCACCGGACCCATCAAGGCCGTCATCAGCAGCACCGACAGCAACAGTCCTTCAGCACCGGAGCGACCGCCACGGCGCAGCTGCAGCAGGGCAAGTGGAAGTGGCAGCGCCAATCGAAAGAGGGCACCACCCACCGGCAGGTAATAAAGAGCCAGCCAGATCAAACCAGTGGTAGCCGCCAGATAAGCCCCCTCCACCAGGCGAATGGCCTCACGACGACTGAGTGCAGGCGGCTCACCCCTCATGGCACCACACGTTCAATCCGCTCCACCATGAAATCAACAGCAGACGACCTCAACGCCTGAGTGACAGCCTCTGCCGGGGCCGCCGGATCAGCGCCAGCCAGCCGAATGGTGATGCGATACGGAGCCAGGGGTTGGCGCGGTACGGGACGCACGGGTTGCGAGGGCATGGATTCCGGAGGCAAGGATTCCGGAGGTTGGGCCTCCACAACGAGATTTGCATCCTCCTGTTCTGAATCACGCCTTGACGACTCAACAGGCTCATCGGCTGGAGCCGACTGGAACGCTGGAACAGCCGTGTCCGGTTGGTTAGACAAGGAAGGAACGGACTCGGGCTGAGGCTCACCATCCAGCGGGGTGAAGCTCTGTTCAAGCTGCTCCGCCAGCGGGGTTCCCGCGCAGGCCTGCAAAAAAACGAGGGGCAGAAGCCACACCCAGCGACGCATCAGTTGTCGGCGGGTTTGATGACCCGCACGGCACTCGCCCGAAGCCGCCCTGTTTTCGTGGTGGCAGGGGTTTTCTTGGCTGCCGGCTTCTTGGCTGCTGCCTTTTTGGCGGCTGGTTTCTTTGCAGTGGACTTGCGACTGCTCTTTTTGGCAGAAGCCTTGGCAGCAAGAAGTTCCACCGCCTCCTCAAGCGTCACCTCATCTGCCTTCTTGCCTTCCGGCAGGGAAGCGTTGACCTTGCCCTGCTTGACATAAAGGCCATAGGGGCCGTCGTACACCTGAATGGTTTCCTCACTGCCCTCGGGTGTACCGAGATCCTTGAGGGCAGTGCGTCCACCTCGCCCACGCTTGGGCATCGCCAGCAACTCAACGGCTCGGCTCAATCCCACAGCCAGAACATCGTCTTCGCCCTTGAGGGAGCGGTAATCCTTCTCCCCCTTTGCTTTGTCCCACACCACATAAGGCCCGAAACGGCCGAGACCGGCCTGCACACGGCCTCCATCGGGATGCTCACCGAGCAACCTGGGCAAGCGCAACAGGCCAAGGGCATCGTCAAGGGTCAGATCCTCAGGCTTCTGGCCCTTGGGCAAGGAGGCCCGCTTGGGTTTCGGGTTCTCATCACTGACTTGGCCACGCTGAACGTACGGTCCGTACTGACCAAACAGCATGTAAACGAGGTCCCCGGTTTCCGGATCCTCTCCAAGAGCCTCGGGGCCATCAGCCTTCTGCTTGAGGATTAACTCCGCCTGCTCCTCATCTAAATCCGCAGGGGTGATTTCCCGAGGAAGGGTGGCTTTGATCAACTCCTCCTCGCCGTCTTCGCTGACACGCTTCGACTCCAGATAGGCACCGAAGCGGCCAA
The DNA here is from genome assembly GCA_913050105.1 of uncultured Synechococcus sp. Taxonomy (GTDB): domain Bacteria; phylum Cyanobacteriota; class Cyanobacteriia; order PCC-6307; family Cyanobiaceae; genus Parasynechococcus. The sequence goes on along the minus strand of CAJWZN010000003.1, from coordinate 28,481 downwards.
TGCGCACAACGCAAGACAACCCCTCAAGGTCCACGGTGCGAGAGGCCCCAGGGTCGATATCCCCCTCTCGCTGCTGAACCTGGGTCTCCAACCCCTGATCACCCTTGAAGAAGCCTTCGAGGTAGGGGAGCCATTCCACCTGCCCGTGGGAGATCTCATCGAGGGTGTTTTCCATCCGAGCCGTGAAGCTCGTATCCACCAGTTCGGGAAAATGCTCCTCCAGCAGAGCCGTCACCGCGAAGGCGGTGAAGCTGGGGGTGAGAGCGTTCCCCTGAAGCGTTGAGTAACCCCGATCCACAATCGTGCCAATGATCGAGGCATAGGTGGAAGGACGACCGATCCCTTCCTTCTCAAGCATCTTCACCAGTGATGCCTCACTGAAGCGGGCGGGTGGCTGGGTCTGATGACCCAGAGGCTCCACCTGTTTGGGTTTCGGCGAATCACCGACGACCAGGGAAGGCAGCAGGACCTCCTGCCCCTCAAGCGCTGCGTCGGGATCGTCACTTCCTTCCACGTAAGCCCGGAAGAAGCCGGGAAAGTCGATGCGCTTGCCGCTGGATCGGAAGCGGGCCTCACCGGAACTGAGGTCGACGGCCAACATCGTGAGCCGTGCTTCAGCCATCTGGCTGGCCACCGTGCGCTTCCAGATCAGCTCATAGACCGCCAGATCCCTGCCGTCCAAAGCTGTATCACCAGGAGTCCTGAAGCTTTCACCGGCAGGACGGATCGCCTCATGAGCCTCCTGGGCATTGCGTGCCTTGGTGCTGAACTGACGCGGTCCTTTGCTCAGGTACTCCTTGCCGTACAGGTTCTCAACACAACTTCGGGATGCGCTGATCGCTTGATCCGACAGGTGTACTGAGTCGGTTCGCATGTACGTGATGAACCCTCGCTCGTACAAACCCTGGGCGCAGCGCATGGTTTCCCGAGCCGAGAGCCGCAACTTGCGATTGGCCTCCTGCTGCAGGGTGCTGGTGGTGAAAGGGGGAACAGGCCTTCGAACCGTTGGTTTTTCCTCCACCGCATCCACAGACCAGGCAGTGGACTGCACGCTCTGCGCCAAGGTCCGAGCTTCCTCTTCACTGAGAAGGCGCACATCGCTGCCGGCTTTGAGACCACCGGTGCTCTCGTCAAAATCGTTGCCGCTTGCGATGCGCTTGCCGGCGACATGGGTGAGTTTGGCGTCGAAGGCATGGCCCGCTTGATCGAGCTGAGCCTTGAGGTCCCAGTAACTGCCACTTCGGAACGCACGCCTGGCCCGCTCTCGCAGCACAAGCAGGCGGACGGCAACTGACTGCACACGCCCCGCCGACAACCCCCAGGCCACTTTTTTCCAAAGCAGTGGCGAGAGGGTGTAACCGACCAGACGATCGAGAATCCGCCTGGTTTCCTGAGCATGGACGAGTTCCATGTCGAGGTCACGGGTTTGATCCAGAGCCTTGCCGATGGCTTCTTTGGTGATCTCGTGAAACACCATTCGCTTCACCGGCACCTTGGGTGCCAACAACTGGAGTAGGTGCCAGCTGATGCTTTCTCCCTCGCGGTCTTCGTCCGTCGCGAGCAGGAGCTGTTCTGCACCTTTCAGCGCATCTTTGAGCTCGCGCACCGTTTTTTTCTTGTCCTTCGGCACCACATACAGGGGCTCGAAGTTGGATTCGGTGTTGACACCGAGGTTGGCCCATTTCTGGCCTTTGGCCGAAGCCGGAATCTCGCTGGCGTTGTTGGGCAGGTCGCGTACGTGGCCCATGGACGCCTCGACCTTGAATTCCTTCGGCAGAAAGCCGCGAATGGTGCGGGCCTTCGTGGGGCTTTCAACGATGACGAGGGTGTGCGCCACAGGCGGGCCATGAACCGTTCACCTTCTTTATCGCACCGCCATGCAACCTGCATCCCAGGAGCGGTTGGGTGGCGCCGCTACAGTCGTCTGACTGCAATGGATTCTGGCCGCCATGCCCGAGATGGGTGCTCTTTTTCTTGCCACCCAGGCCATGGCCGCTCCCGGTGAGCTGCTCAACCTGTCCCTGAACGCCACAGCGGTTCTTCCGGAAGCGGCTGTACTACTGGCGATGATCGCCACCCTTCTGGTGGATCTCGCAGGAGAGGAGGTCGCAGCCCGTTGGGTTCCACCGATCTGTTATCTCGGCTTGGGAGGGGCCTTGCTCCTTCTGGCTCTTCAGTGGAATGCGCCCCTGGAGCCATCGTTCCTCGGGGCTTTCCTGGCGGACAACCTGGCGATTGCCTTCCGTTCCGTGATCGCCCTCTCGACGCTGCTGTCGTTGTTGATCAGTTGGAGATATGCCGAGCAGAGCGGCACACCAGTTGGCGAATACGCAGCCATCCTCTTGGCTGCAACCCTTGGCGCCATGCTGCTTTGCGGCGCCACAGACCTTGTGAGCGTGTTCATTTCGCTTGAAACGCTTTCGGTGGCGAGCTATTTGCTGTCGGGCTACATGAAGCGCGATGCCCGGAGCTCCGAAGCGGCTCTGAAATACCTGCTCGTTGGTTCAGCAGCGGCAGCGGTCTTTCTCTACGGAGCGTCTCTGCTTTACGGCCTGAGTGGAAGCACCAGCCTTGAGACCATCGGCGTTGCATTACAGACCAGCACCACCCCGGTGGCAGCCCTGGCACTTGTTTTCGTGTTGGCAACCGTTGCATTCAAGATCGCAGCAGTTCCCTTTCATCAGTGGACTCCAGACGTTTACGAAGGGTCTCCAACGCCGGTGGTTGCCTTCCTTTCGGTGGGTTCGAAAACCGCAGGATTTGCACTCGCCCTTCGAATTTTGGTGGGTTGTTTCGGTGCCTTCGATGGTCAGTGGAAGCTTCTCTTCACCGTTCTCGCGGTGTTGAGCATGACCCTTGGGAATGTGGTGGCACTGGCCCAGACCTCGATGAAACGGATGCTGGCTTACAGCTCCATCGGTCAGGCCGGATTCGTCATGATCGGACTGGTCTGCGGCACAGAGGATGGCTTCGCTGCCATGGTCCTCTACATGGCGGCCTACCTCTTCATGAATTTGGGGGCTTTTGCCTGCATCATCCTGTTCTCAATTCGTACTGGCAGTGATCGAATCTCCGACTACGCCGGTCTTTATCAGAAAGATCCTCTGATCACTCTCGGCCTCAGTCTCTGCCTGTTGTCCCTTGGAGGGATTCCTCCGATGCTGGGATTCTTCGGCAAGATTTATCTCTTCTTTGCAGGTTGGGCCGACCAGCAATATCTGTTAGTGATCGTGGGTTTGATCACCTCAGTGGTCTCGATTTACTACTACATCTCTGTGATCAAGATGATGGTGGTGAAGGAACCGCAGGAAGCGTCAGACATCGTCAAGGCTTATCCCGAAGTCCGCTGGTCGCTGATGGGAATGCAACCTCTGAGGGTGGCTCTGATCGGATGTGTTGCTGTAACAGCAGTTGGTGGAATTCTTTCCAATCCGCTGTTCCAGTGGGCCAATACTGCGGTCAACACCAGCCCTCTGCTTCAGGAAGCGATTGCAGCAGCCTCACAGCGTGGCCTTGGCTGAACCAACTCATGCCCCGGTTGCTGAGCTGATCGGGGTCAGCAAGATCTACGGACAGGGCGATCTGCGTGTGAAAGCTCTCGACCAACTGGATTTAACGGTCAGGCGAGGGGATTATCTGGCTGTTATGGGAGCCAGTGGCTCTGGAAAGAGCACTGCAATGAACATTCTCGGTTGCCTCGACCGACCAAGTCTTGGCACCTATCGACTAAACGGAACCGCTGTTGAGAAGCTGAATGATGATGACCTGGCGGACGTTCGCAATCGTTCGCTTGGGTTTGTCTTCCAGCAATTTCACCTCTTGCCCAATGCCACAGCCATGGACAACGTGATGCTGCCGATGGTTTACGCCGGAGTGCCACAGGACGAACGACACGAGCGCGCAGCAGCAGCCCTGGAGCGTGTCGGCCTGGCGGAGCGACTTGAAAATCGGCCAAATCAGCTGTCCGGAGGCCAGCAGCAGCGGGTGGCGATTGCTCGAGCGATCATCAATCGCCCCAGCCTCCTGCTGGCTGATGAGCCGACCGGAGCCCTCGACTCCAGCACCACAGCAGAGGTGCTGGAACTGTTTGATGAATTGCACCAACAGGGCATAACACTGGTGATGGTGACTCACGAAGACGACGTCGCCGCCCGAGCCCGGAGCATCGTTCGATTTCAGGATGGATGCATCCGCAGCGAAGCGGAAGGATGACGGCCTTGGGTGGAGGAAATGTGGCGTCAGAAACTCCACAGCCAGGCTTGCTCATCACCATCGTGGAGGACAACCCATTGATTCGACAGCTGATAGCCGAGGAGATTGAAGATGAGGGCCATCGCGTCAGCAGTTTCAGCTCAGCCGAAGACTTTCTGGAGGTCGCATCGAACCTATGCACCGATTTGATCCTTCTCGATCTGATGTTGCCGGGGATGGATGGCCTCTCTTGTCTGCGCGAGCTGCGGCAGATACCGTCGCGCAAGTTGCATCGCGTTGTGGTGGTCACCGCCCTCAACGATGCGGCAACACGTCAACAGGCTCTCAGCCTGGGCGCCGAGGACTACATCCTCAAACCCGATCTGTTCGAGCGACTGCCCCAACTGCTTGGTGCGCTGACAGCGAACTGACGGTCCATCAACTTGAGAACGATTCGTTGAGGCAAAAGGGTTGGCCGTGGCCCAGCGAACGGTTGGCGCACCAATCCTGAAAAAGCCGCGAAATTCAAGAACAACTGCCAGCGATCCACCAGCACGCCCTTACATTGAGATCAGATGATCGGGTGGAATGCCCCAAGAATCCGGGCCCAGGCCCCGTGTCTTGGTCGTGGACGATGAACGGCGTCTAACTGATTTGCTCCGTCTAGAACTGGATGTGGAGGGATATGAGGTCGACATCGCGAACGATGGTGCATCCGGGTTGATCCGAAGCCGCAGTGAGCCAGCACCGGACTTGATCATTTTGGACTGGAATCTTCCAGACTTCAGCGGCATCGATATCTGCCAGAGGATGCGAGTTGGTGGAGTTCATACACCGATTCTGATGCTGACAGGGCATGACGATGTCCATGACCGCGTAACAGCATTGGATGCCGGAGTCGATGACTACTTGGTGAAACCTTTCTCCATCGATGAACTGATGGCACGGCTGCGAGCCATGCATCGCCGCGCTGAAACATTTTCGAGCAAAGGAAACTTAAATTCAGAGGATATTCGTCTGCAGGTGGCTGATCTGAGCATGGACACCCGTACCCGAGATGTGTCGCGAGCCGGTCGATCGATTCAGCTTTCCGTCAAGGAATATGACCTGCTGAATTTCCTCATGCGAGGAGCAGGACGGGTACAGGAACGTCAGGACATTATGCGAGGCGTATGGGGAGAGAACTTCTTCGGTGATGACAATCTCCTCGACGTTTATATCCGCTACTTACGACAGAAGATCGAACAGAAGGATTTACCTACTCTGATTCACACCGTACGAGGAGTCGGCTTCATCCTGCGGCAGGCCCCGAACTGAATGCTTCCAGAGTCAGGACCGATCCAGCAGCTCTGAGGGATCCACAGCCCGCCAACCCGAAGCTGCCGGACGACGCAGTTCAAAGTGCAAATGAGGGCCGGTACTGGTGCCTGTGCTGCCGACTTTGCCGATTTGCTGCCCCTGGCGCACTCTCTGGCCAGGCTTCACAGCAAGCTCCGAGAGATGGGCATACAGCGTGCGCCGGCGAGGACGGCTGTGATGCAGTTCAACCGTGAGGCCGTACCCACCGATCCAGCCACTGCGGACCACGGTCCCGGCCAGGGCTGCCACAACAGGGGTGCCTGTGGCAGCTGCGTAATCCCTTCCGTTGTGCATCAACCAGCGACCAAGCACCGGATGAATCCGCATTCCGAAATCACTGCTAACGACGGACTGACCGAGTAATGGGCCACCGGACACACCGCTGAATGGCCTGGATCGCAAAGCAATGGCAGAGGCACACTCCTGACGCGATATCGCCCCTTCCCGACAGGCTTTCTGCCATTCGGACACGTTGATCGGCTGAGCTGCTGCGCCCTGGCGCATGCGGATGTGTTCATCAGGCGTGATCACACGCTGTCGCTCAAGGCGAACCAGAGAGGGATCAAAGTGCAACGGAGATGGAGCGGCACGAAGCTGCACCGGATCCGGCTGAAGCGGACTGACGGGAACGCTCAGGAGCCAAACAAAGGAAAGCCAGCTGAACAAAACAGCGATTGAACGGTGCGGGTCAGGGCCACCGTATCCATTCTTTGGATTCCTCTCCGCGCTGGAGTCGCAGACCTCCTGTGGATGTCAGCCCATGGATTTGCCAGGCTCCACCACCGGCAGGATCCAGGACATGGTCAGCCCAGAGCCTTCCCTGCACTTGAGCGATCAAGCTCTCTGGATCCTTGAGCTTGGTAGAGCAGTCCGCCAGAGCAAGCAGCACTTCGGCTGTCCACAGTTGCGGCGTGGCCGTGGGCAGGAACTCGCGCAAAGCAACGGCCCCAGCTGGAACCGCGTTGCGTACATTCAGACCGACACCACAGCGCAACAGACGCAGATGGTTGCCCCGCTGAACCAGACCGGGAAGCAGCCCTGCCAACTTTCGCTCTCCCACCAAAAGATCATTCGGCCATTTGATACGAACGGACACTCCGGAATGCTCCAACCGCTCCGCCAGCGCCAGAGCAAGCGACAGACCCAGCAAACCGGCACCGGTGTTGGTGTGATCATCTGAGACAACCGGAAGGGCAGCACTCAGCCAGACCCCACCGCTCGGAGCTTGCCAGAGCCGACCCCGCTGGCCAACTCCCCATCGCTGCTGACGAGCTGTCACCACCCGCGGACGCAACATCAGCGGGGACTGAAGCAGCCATTGCTTCAGCAGAATCTCAGTGCTGCTGCATACCGGGACCCAGCGGAAGTCCCAAGAATCTGCATTCCTTGGCGACAACCGACGGTGCAGCGCCAGCACCGGAGCCCCACCACGACAGGGACGCTCTGCACGGGTCATTGAAGAGCATTCAGCAGACGGTGGGCGGCTTGCTCCAACTCATCGACCGGTCGGACCAGAGCCATGCGCAACCAATCCCGTCCGGCTGGGCCGAAACCTGATCCTGGCGTGAGGGCCACCCCACTGCTCTGCAAAATCCTGGTGGCAAGGGCTTCATCGTCCACCCCCTGCTGCCGAAACTGCTCAGGCGAAGGCAGCCAGAGGTAGAGCGCCATCTCAGGTGTTGGGATGGACCATCCCCGACTGCGAAGAATGGAGAGCACCCGGTCCCGACGCTCGCGATAAACGGGGTGAAGCATGGTGGGCCAAGCGGCACAGTGACGCAATGCGTGGATGGCTCCCTGCTGGAGCGCCAGAGACTGATTGAAGTCGACCACAGACTTGACCTGACGGAGCGCCTGAATCAGCGGCTCGGCTCCCACGGCAAAAGCAAGGCGGAAACCACCCAGGCACCAGCCCTTGGACAGGGAGAAAAATTCAATACCCCAGTCGCGCCACCCCGGGCTGCGCAGCAGGACCGGAGCTTCCTTCTCCAGAGCAAGATCAACGTAGGGATTGTCATGGGCAATCACCAGCCCGTGCCGGACGCCGCGAGCCATCACCGCATCGAGCATCTCCTGGGATCCCACCCGGGCCGTTGGGTTATGGGGGTAGCCGAAAACAAAAAGCTTCAGCTGATCCCATGTTCCAGAGGAAAGTTCCTCGAAATCCGGCTCCCAATTCCGCTCAGACCGCAGCGGAAGGCTGAGCAGAGAAGCGCCGGCCAGATGGAGTCCACCGCGATGGGAGGGATAGCAGGGGTCGAGATGCAGAGCAGGATCCCCCGGATCGAGCACCGCCAGGGGCAGATGGGCCGTTCCCTCCTGGGATCCCACCAGCAACTGCACATGCCGATCTGGATCCACTGAAACGGCAAAGCGTTGCTGACACCAATCGGACACGGCACGTCTGAAGGGTGCTGTGGCGGCTTCAAGGCAGTAAGCGGAACTGGAGGGTTCATCGATGGCTACAGCCATGGATTTCAGAACCTCCGCCGGTGGTCTGAGATCCGAGGAACCCAGAGAAAGGTCAATCAGCGGCTGATCGCCACCTCCCTGGAGATAGGCCTGCTTGGCGCGATCTGTGCGGGAAAAGACCCCGTTACCAAGTGCGGCCAAACGCTTCGAAACCCTCATTCGCTCTTAGAAGAACGTCAGCCGTTTTGCATCATCAGAGCTTGTCGATGGATCGCTTCAGTTCTTCAAGATCCTGATCGACCTCTTCCACTTTGACCGGCTGAACATCAGCAGCCTTTCCCTCTCCAGGTGGAAGAGCCACTCCTTCAGGACCTGCCGCGAGCTGGTTGCGCAGAGCCGCCAGCTCATCGTCGACATCATTGCCACTCTCAAGAGCAGCAAACTGGCTCTCGAGATCAGAGCCAGCAAGCTCGGCCGCTGCCTGGCCGGTGGCTTCCATCGCCTCGACCTTTTCTTCCATCCGTTCGAAGGCCGCCATGGCCGAATCCGTCCCAATGCTGCCGACGGCGCTCTGAAGCTGCTGCTGGGCCTGCGCTGCCTGAGCCCGGGCCTTGAGCATGTCTTTTTTCGTCTTCGCCTCGGCAATCTTGCCTTCCAGGGCCACAAGGCTCTTTTTGAGGGACTCAACCTGGCCGTCCTGCGACTGAACCTGACCCTGAAGGGAGGTGGCGGTCTCCTGAAAAGTCTTGCGCCTGCTCAGCGCTTCACGGGCGAGGTCTTCCTCGCCCTTTTTCAAGGCGAGCTCGGCCCGCTCGTACCACGTTTTGGCCTGCGTCTCCGCCTGATCTGCCTGACTGCGAAGGCGTTTCTGACTTGCGATGGCCAGAGCGACCGCCTGGCGCAGCTTGACCAGATCCGCCTGCATGTCGGCAACGGATTGATCCAGGATCTTGACGGGATCCTCCATGCCGCTGACCGCGGCATTGGCATTGGCCCGCACCAGACGGCTCAGACGATTGAAGAAACCCATCCAGGAGTCCTGTAATCCTGTGGAGATTAGCGAGACCCACCAGTACCACCGCCTTAATCTCGCGATATGGCCATCGCACCGGACGGGCAGCGGCGCCGACTTCGCGGCGTCGAACTGCTGCAACCAGCCCCACCTCCTCCGGTCTCAGCGCTGCGTGCCTGCCTGGACCATCTTCGTCAGTCCTGGGATCGCGACGGCAACCTGGCCGGTCTGTGGCAGGACTGGCCAACGATTGCGGGCGAGCGACTGGCGCCCCATTGCCGTCCTCTATCTCTCGAACGTGGAATCCTGACAGTCGGTGCCCAACACCCCCAGTGGCGCCAAGCCTTGCTGTACACGAAGCCACAGTTGCTGAGCGCACTGCGGCAAGCAGGTCATGCCGTTCGAGATCTGCGTATTCAGCAGCATCACAGCTTGCAGCCCCGCTCAGACGCTCAGGAAGAGACCATCTGGGCTCGTCATCCAAGCCGTGCCGATGTGCATGGGATGGGATTGTGCCCCCGCTGTGGACGCCCTGCCCCGAACGGCGAAATTGACCTGTGGAGTTGCTGCGGCTTTTGCCATCGCAGCAGCTTCACAGAAACCTGAATCAAAAACGCTCCGGACGTGGCTCCAGCCAGTCGGCCCGAACTCCGGATCGGATCAACTCTGCTGCACGCTGCTCGAGTCGCTGCCGATCAACCCTCCAGACGTTGTAGATGCCGAAACGGCTGAGTTCCTCGTGATGGAGTCCCTGCCAGTGGGGGCGTTGCGACGTACGGGTGTCAATCACCATGAGCACGGTGGAGGACCCCTGTGATGAAGCGAGTGGTTGTCCCTGCCACCCACGCCTTCGCTCATGGGCCAGACGATCCGCCAGATTCACCAGAGCACCTGAAGACCGACCCTCGAACAAGACCACCTGTCGGGTCTGAAAATGAAGGGACGGTTTCATGCGGCCAACCATCGCCAGAGGTTCCTGTGGGAGCCGATGCTCGAGCATGTCGGCGGCGGCCTGACGGACCGGTTGCTGGCGAAGCTGATCAGCCAGGCCAGCGATGGGAAGCAGGGCTGTGACGTGAAAAAGCAGCAACGGCAGTTGGATTGACAACGCGCGGGTCGCCGCGTCTCGCGCCCACAAAACCGGAGCAAGCAGTGCTGCAACGGTGAACCAGAACGCTCCGCGCATCACAAGGCCACTCGACAAGAGGTCGTCAGCAAGGGAAGGCATTTCCGGATCACTGATCAGACGGACCCAGAACTCGGAACCCCAGAAAGCGACAGCCAGCAGGCTCACCAAAACAACCGAGCCTGTCCAAGCCAGATTCAGCCAGCGGTCGCGGCGATCGAGGGCAAAACCGATCAACAACGCCGCCGCCGGCGTTGCAGGAAGCCAGTAGCTGGGCAACTTGGTGGCCGCAGTGGTGAACAGCAGCAGAACCGCCAGCAACCAGGCGCCAGCGAACTGATGCAGAGACTGCTCTGGAGGAAGGCGCCGCTCGAAAGGAACACGTGCCAGCCCCAGTAAAAGCAGCGGGGCAAGCGGCATGGCCGCCACCAACATCACCGGCCCGAAGTACCACCATGGCTGCAGGTGGTCGTTAACAACACTGGTGAAGCGTTGGAGGTTGTGGTAGCCGAAAAAGCTGTCCCAGAAAGGCTGCCCCTCCACCAGCAGCTCAAGGACATACCAGGGCAGGCTGACTCCAGCTGTGATGATCAGACCGGGCAACGGCCTCAAACGGCTCCAGGCCGCAGCGAGGTCGCGTCGCAACCAACAGAACAACAGCAGTGTGAGGCCGGTTAGCACCACGGCAACCGGTCCTTTTGCCAGAACGGCCAATCCGAGAACGACCCAGGCCTGCCACCAGCCCTGCCCACCTGGATCCGCGAAACGCCGCCATTGCAGCAGCAGACTGATGGCGAGCAGACCGCACAGGAGCGCATCGCTTACGGCGGTTCTGCTCCAGATGATCACCAGAGGCGAAAGCCCGAAGGCCAACGCAACGATGAGGGCTGCAGCGGCGGGGCGCCGACATGTCGATTGGGGCCATCGCAACAGGGTGTCTGCCAGGCCGAGCATCACCGCAATGCTGGCCAGAGCCGATGGCAAGCGAGCCGCCAAGCTGCCCAGGGGATCCCAGGAGGCCTGGCCAGGAAGGCTGTAGCCAACAGCCATGAGCCAATACACAAGAGGCGGTTTGTCGTATCGGGGCAGGCCATTGACGCGGGGCGTGAGCCAATCCCCGGTTTCGGCCATGGCTCGCCCTGCCGCCGCAAACAGCGGCGGGGTCTCATCGACCAATCCGGTCGCACCGAGTTGCCACAGGGCGATCAGGGCCCCGCAGCAGAACACAACAGCCAGAACCCAGAGCCGCTGCCGCTTCAACATCTCCGCCACCGCAGCACCCCCGGATGTAGTTGCGATGCTGGCATCCCTGGATCAGGAGGCTGGCACCAGCCCCTCTGAAATCCACGTTTCAACGCGCCGGGCGAACACTGCCTGATCAGCGTTCTGCTCCACCCATGCTCGGCAGGAGCTTCTGTCGATGACGGTCACGTCGCGCAGCGCCTGTGTGAGAGCTGCCACATCATCCGGTTCAACAAGAAGTCCTGTGACGCCGGAGCAGATCAGCTCACCCGGGCCGCCGCGGTCATAGGCCACCACAGGCACACCACAGGCCAGAGCCTCAACAACCACATTGCCGTAGGCCTCATTCCATTTGGGTGTATTGATCAGAGCGCGGCAGCGACCCAGTTCAGCCTGCAAAGCACGGGTCGGAAGAAACCCACGCCAATCCAGGGTTCCTGGTGGAACGGAAGCCTCCACGCTCAACGCATAGTCCTCGTCTTCGCGAAGCCCCCAGACAAGAAGGCGTTCGCCCAAGGCAGCAGCGGCAGCCGCAGCATCTTCAAGCCCTTTTTCCGGAGCGATACGGCCAGCCCAGCCCAAAGGGCCAGCACCATCCAGGCACACCTCGTAGCCGGAAAGATCAAAACCATTACCGACAACACGAGGATCCTTTGGCAGGTTGAAATCCGCTGCCTGACGCCTGGTGTGAAAGGCCAGCCGTCGTTGGTCCCAAGCCGCCAGAGCTTCCACCGCTTCTCCCATAACAGAGGCAACTGATCCCATGGAGATCAGATGAAACAGGGCGGGACGCACATGCGGAGTGATCCATAAGGGCAACCAGTCGTAGCCAAAGTTGAGGACGGCATCCGCACCATCCGCCTCCTGCAGTGCCCGGTTCCACATCGCCGGCATCAGGCCGTTGTTGGGAATCAGCATTGCCGCATCAGCATCGGCATGCTGCCAGCTGGGCTGGTCATGCCCCTCAGCGGTGATCAGCTGCACCGATTCGCATCCCTTGGGCAACTGAGACCCTTGAGCCGCCACAAGGCGCAACCGATGTCCACGTTGCGACAGACCACGCAGAAGTGAGCTGAGCGTCAGCTCCACGCCACCGCCGCGGCCACTGCCGAGGGCACCGATGGGCGTGCTGACCAGCACCAGATTCAACGGAGATGGGGTCATCCCGACGGCTGCTGAGGTGGGTGAGGCTCCCACAGGCGTTTGCGTTGGCTCACACAGACCACAGATACCAGCACCATCAACACCCCCACCCACTGGAGCCAATCCAGGCGTTCGCCCAGCAACCAACCACCGGTGCCAAGAGCGAACACAGGTGTGAGGAAACCAAGGCTGCTGAAGGATGTGAGATCCCTCCGGTTGGCGAACCAGAAGAACAATCCGTAAGCCAGAGCACTGCCAAAAAGGCTGGCGAAACCCATTCTGGCCCAGTCAAGGGGTGACCATGCTGGAGCGATCCAGCCGCTCTGCCATTCGGCGATCAAAAAGAGGGGAGCCCCGCCGAGAAGCATGTGCCAGGCGGTGACCGCAACGGGATCGCTGTGACGAGAGGCATAACGAATCAGCACCGTGCCGACAGCCATGGCCAGGGCCGCCATCAACATCCAGCCCTCCCCTGGTTGGAGCAACTGGCGGATCTGGGGAGGATCAAACAACAGCCACCAGTGCCCCAGGAGATCAGCCGGAACGCCGAGGCAGAGAATTCCTGCGAGTCCAAGAGCCAGTCCAAGCCATCCGACAGGGTTGATGGAATCAGCAAAAAGAACTCGTGCCAAAAGGGCAACCAGCAGCGGCTGAGAATCGATGAGTACTGAGCCGAGGCCAGCGCCTGTGCCTTCAAGGCCACGGGCTAGCAACGCCTGGAACAGGCAGGCATCCACCAGACTGAATATGAGAAACCAGCCCAGATCACGGCCGTCAATCCGCAAGGAACGCCCGGTCAGCAGCGTCCAGAGGATGAGCACGGCTCCAGCTGGAAGCAACCGCAACGCCGCTACCAGCCAGGGCCCACCGCTGCTTAACAGGGGAGCCATGGCCGTCATGGCGGTTCCCCAGAGCACGAAGGGCAGAACCATCAGCAGCCAGAGGCGAAACGGAGGCATGGCGGAGGGGGGAGACAGCCTTTTTAAGATCTAAGTGTTTGCAGTTGCGCAAGATGATCTGGCCCTGGCGCCGCAAGTCACGCCGGCGGATGGCACGGATCGTGGTGGAAGGCCCGATCAACGGTGGTACCCGTCAGAGAGTGCTCAAGGCTCTGAAGGAGGTGGCGGAGCGGGAATTCCCGGCGCTTCTGTTGCGTATCGACAGCCCTGGAGGCACCGTCGGCGACAGTCAGGAAATCCATGCTGCCCTGCTTCGACTTCGGGAGAAAGGCTGTCGGGTTGTGGCCAGCTTTGGCAACATCTCGGCGTCCGGCGGCGTCTACATCGGAGTGGCTGCTGAATCGATTGTGGCCAATCCTGGAACGATCACTGGTTCCATCGGTGTGATCCTTCGCGGCAACGATCTTTCGAAGGTGTTCGAAAAGATCGGCATTCGCTTCGACACCGTCAAGAGCGGCGCCTACAAAGACATCCTGTCGCCGGATCGCCCCTTGAGCAGCGACGAACGAGCTCTTCTGCAGGAACTGATCGACAGCAGCTACAGCCAGTTCGTGAATGTTGTGGCAGAGGGTCGAAAACTCAGCGAGGAAGCCGTGCGAGCTTTTGCAGATGGTCGTGTTTTCAGTGGCGAACAAGCCCAAAAGCTCGGTCTAGTGGATGAACTGGGGGACGAGGATCACGCCCGTCGTCTGGCGGCACGACTGGCTGACCTTGATGAGGATGCCGTCCGGCCGGTCACGCTGGGGCGTCCGAAGAAGAAGTTGATGAGCCTCCTGCCTGGCAGCGCCCTGATGGAACAGTTGCAACAGCGTCTCAGCCTTGAGCTGATGGGCAGCGGCCAGCTGCTGTGGCTGTACCGCCCATGAGCGCAGGTCTCCGCCTCGTCGGCATCCGGGGTGCCACCACCTGTTCGGCCAACACGAGCGAAGCCATTCGTTCCGCCGTAAGGGAACTCATGGATGCCCTGGTCAGGCTTAATGAACTGGGGCATGAGCAGATCATCTCGGTGACCTTCTCGGTCACCGCTGATCTCGATGCTTGCTTCCCCGCTGCAGAGGCCCGTCAACGCAGCGGCTGGGATGGCATTGCCCTCCTTGATTGTCAGCAAATGGCCGTCCAGGGGGATCTGCCTCGCTGCATTCGCGTGCTGGCTCATGCCTGGCTGCCGGAGGGCTCGGCACCCCACCATCCCTATCTGGGTGAAGCCAGCAGGCTGCGTCCAGACCGATCTGGTCATAACTGACAGCTACACCGCCGGCCCAGAGGGATCGCGTCAAGCCCTGGGACTCCGGAGAATCCCTGCATCAGCGATCAGAAACATGACTCCAGCAGCTGTTCTTCGCCGCCTGGTCGGTGCCGCCGCGATCACAGCAGTCGGTCTGGGTGGTGGCCTGTTGAACACACCTTCTGCTCATGCCCAGAGCACTCCAGGATTGCTGGAGTTCCGCTGGGACACTGATCGCGACTACCGCAAGCTGTACTACTACCAGTCATCAGCGACCGAGAACGATCGCTCCGAGTGGTTCCTTCTCCTCCGTGCGAAAGACCGGAAGACAGCGTTCATCAAACTGACCGTGACCGTTCCGGACTACTTCGACACCAAGCTTCGTTCCGACAGGATCACGCTCTGTCGGACCAAAACCGGCGGCATGACCAGTCGGACCCGTTGCATTGAAGAGGTGCCTGCCACCGTCGAGATCAATGCTGATCAGACAGCCATTGAAGTCTTTCCCGATTCCCCGGTGTCCGTTGAGGGGGACTACGGCCTGCGAGTCAAATTGTTCAATCCCCAGGGACAGCGCATGTACCAGCTCAATGCCTTGATGCAGGCCCCCGGAGATGTTCCCCTGTCCGCTTACGTCGGCAGTTGGTTAATCGATGTGGACTGACTGATAAATTCGTTAGTTCTGATCGGCCGGAAGCCACAACTCTCTTATGACGAAGCGCACACTCGGAGGAACCAACCGCAAGCGCAGGCGCGTGTCTGGTTTCCGCGTTCGCATGCGTTCCCACACCGGCCGGCGCGTGATCCGCACGAGGCGCAAGCGGGGACGGTCCCGCCTTGCAGCCTGATCCAGAACGCGTTCTTAAACAAAACCACTCCGGTTGATGGCCTTGCCGCCCTCAATGCGACTTCGAGGGCATCGCTGTTTCAACAGGTTGCACCGCGTTGGATACCGTCATCACGGGGTTTGGATGGTGCTCAGGGTGATGCAGGAAGAATCCCGATACCTGCGCCCTGAACTTCGCCGACAACCATCCCAAAGCTGCCGCTGTGCCTTGGTGATCAGCAACAAGGTGAGCAAACGCTCTGTGATTCGGAACAAGCTGCGTCGGCTGTTTCATCAACACCTGCGTCAACGCTTCGAAAATCGCCGCGATCTCTCCGGGCAGTGGGTCCTGATCAGCCTCCGTCCGGAGGCCTCCGGCGCCGAACCGTCGCAGTTGCTTGAGGAATGCGACAGTCTTCTCAGTTCTGCCGGGTTGGAGACATGACAACTATCCAGGAAGACGTTCACTACGAGGGTGGTCCGGCCAAAGGGGATTTGATCTTCAACATCCTGCTTGGCTTCACGCTGATCGGACTGCCCTTCACCATCGGCGCGGCAGTGAGAGCCCTATGGCTTCGTTTCAAAATCACCAGTCGCCGGATCTCGGTCACAGGGGGCTGGAGGGGCAAGGACAAGACCCAGGTCGTCTATTCCCAGATACAGGAAGTTCGCACCGTTCCCCGAGGCTTTGGAGCCTGGGGAGACATGGTGCTGGTGCTCACCGATGGCGCCCGACTGGAACTGAGAGCGATGCCGCGCTTCCGCGAAATCGAGGCCTACATTCTCGAGCGAATTCAAAAGCGTTCATCTTCAACCGGCGAAAAGTCGGTCGAAGGGTTCGCCGTTTAAAGCACTTGTTCGTGCACACTGTCTTCACAACGCCAACACCCCTGGGGTTCTCAACGTGATCGGGTACATCTCCGACAACCTGCTGATCCCGATCCTGGATTTCTTCTACGGATTGGTTCCCAGCTACGGCTTGGCGATCGTGGCCCTAACGATCGTCATCCGTGTTGCCCTTTACCCCTTAAGCGCCGGATCAATTCGCAGCGCGCGACGCATGCGGATCGCTCAACCGGCAATGCAGAAACGCCAGGCTGAGATCAAGAGCCGCTACGCCAACAACCCCCAGAAACAACAGGAAGAGCTGGGCAAGGTGATGAAGGAGTTCGGCAGCCCTTTGGCGGGCTGCTTGCCCCTTCTGGTTCAGATGCCGATTCTGTTCGCTCTGTTTGCCACGCTCCGGGGATCACCATTCGCCGATGTGCCTTACACCCTCAACATGAAGGTGTTGCCATCTGAACAGATTGCAACGGTCGAACCGAAGCCGTTCAACAGTGCCAGCCACTCAATTTTCATCGGCGAAACGGATCACGTCCCCGTCATTGCAAGCTTGCCGCGCGGCACGAAGATCGGAGTTGGCGAGACAGCCACCGTTAATTTGCACACCAAGGACGGCCGGAATTTCTCTGATGTGCTCACCGGGCTTGAGAATCCCGGCCGCTTCAGCCCCTCCTGGTCGATCACCAAGGGGGAAGACGTCGTAACCGTCACTGATGACGGCACCATCACAGCTCTTGCAGCCGGTGATGCAACCGTTGAAGCCAAAATTCCAGGTCTGGCAGCCCGCAGCGGTTTCCTCTTCATCAAGGCACTAGGACAGGTCGGCTTCTATGCCGACGGAGCAGTCAACTGGGACATCGCCATCCTTGTTGGTGGTTTTGGCCTGACTCTGTTTCTGTCTCAGTTGCTCTCGGGAATGGGGATGCCAGCCAATCCTCAACAAGCCACCGCCAACAAGGTCACTCCGGTGATGATCACTGGGATGTTCCTGTTCTTCCCTCTCCCTGCAGGCGTTCTCCTGTACATGGTGATTGCAAACGTCTTCCAGGCACTGCAGACGTTCATCCTCACGAAGGAAGCTCTGCCGGACAATCTTCAAGCGATCCTTGACCAGCAGATGTCACAACAAGCTGTCACGGTGACGGCGACCTCTGGAGGAAGTAGCGATTCACGTCTTCCCTTCGAACCGAAAGGCGGCAAATGATCGACGGCCTTGAGCCGGTTTCGATTCAGGAACTCCGTGCGCTCGGAGGACCAAAACAGTGGACTGTGGAGGGACATCTCGATCAACTCCACTCCCTCACTCCAGTCAGGGGCCAGATCTGCGCTGAACACAAAGGCAATGTGCTCGCTGTTGAAGGTGAGTTCGAAACCATCGTGACCCTCTGCTGTGACCGCTGTCTGTCGCAGTTCAACCATCAGTTGAAAGCCAGCCCGAGTGAGCTGATCTGGCTCGGTGATGCTCCCCCTTCAGAGTCCGAACTGCAGGAGTCGGAGCAGATTGCGGCTATGGATGGACTGGTTGAGTGCCTGAATCCAAGCGGTGACTTCACCCCTATGCAGTGGGTGTTTGAGCAGCTCAACCTCCAGCTGCCTGTGGTCAATCACTGTGGCGAGCACTGCCCAGGCCCGCCTGGGCTGCGTGGTTCCACTGCATCAACAAACGACGAAGAGGTCGAGCAGCTGGATCCCCGCTGGCAAGCACTGCGTCGCCTCCAATCACCATGAGCAGTTCCCGCTGGACTGAGCAACTGGATCTGATGATCCGGGCCCGAACCTCACTGATCTGGATTCGCAGCAGCGAGGAAGCCAGAGTTGAAACCTTGCTCAAGCAGACTGCCTCACGGTTACAGCGGCAGCTGGGGGCCTGGGATTTCATCGATGGCCTTCAGGGAATCCTCAACTCCGAAGGGGTCGGAAGCCGCCAACCGATGGCCGTTCTCCAATGGTTGAGCGATCTGAACAGCGGCAGCCCAACACTGTTGCTGCTGAAAGACTTCCACCGCTTCTGCGAAGACCCTGGCATCGCAAGGATGCTGCGCAATCTTCAGCAGTCCCTCCGCAGCACCCCTCACACCCTGGTCGTGTGCTGTGGTGCGTGGACGCCTCCTGCCGATCTGGATGAAGCCCTCACGTTGTTGGATCTGCCTCTTCCCGACAGCGAAGACCTGCGTCTCCTGCTTGGGAACATCAGCCAGAGCAGCGGCCAACCATTAGCTCCCGCTGTCCTGGAGCAGCTGACCCGTGCTTGCAGCGGCCTCAGTGAACTGAGGGTGCGTCAGGTGGCAGCGAGGGCCCTTGCCCGCCGCGGCCAACTGGGCGCTGCTGATCTGGAGGAGGTGCTGGAGGAAAAGCGTCAGACCATCGCCCGCAGTGAGGTGCTCGAGTTCTGCGCCACAGCGACAGGAACAGAAGCGATCGGAGGACTTGATGTTCTGAAGGACTGGCTCCAACAGCGGTATCGCGCCTTCTCCGATGAAGCTCGCCGGTTCGGGCTGCCGATTCCCCGCGGTGTTTTGCTGGTAGGCCCTCAGGGCACCGGCAAATCCCTCACCGCCAAAGCGATTGCTCGCAGTTGGTCGATGCCCCTACTCAGGCTGGATGTGGGGCGACTGTTTGCAGGGCTGGTAGGAGCGAGTGAGGCGCGCACGCGCGAAACGATCCAACGGGCTGAAGCGATGGCACCGTGCGTCTTGTGGATTGATGAGATCGACAAAGGCTTCGGTGGAGACAGCCGCAGCGACGGTGGAACGAGTCAGCGGGTTTTGGCCAGCGTGCTCACCTGGATGGCGGAAAAGCAATCACCTGTTTTCGTGGTCGCCACGGCCAACGGTGTGGAGAAACTTCCTCCTGAATTACTTCGAAAAGGACGTTTCGATGAAATCTTTCTGCTTGATCTGCCCAGCATCGAAGAACGGAGAAGCATTCTCAAGCTGCACCTAAGCCAACGCCGACCGGGGCTTGAACTGCCTTTGGACACAGTCATCAGCCGCAGTGAAGGATTTTCAGGCGCCGAGCTCGAACAAACCGTGATCGAAGCGATGCACCTCGCGTTTGCCGAAAGCAGGGAACTGAGTGAAACCGACCTGATCCGTGCCGCCTCCCAGCTGATTCCACTGTCGAGAACCGCCAGGGAACAACTGGATCAGCTCAAGCAATGGGCATCCAGCGGCAGGGCACGACCCGCTTCTATTGCGACAGGTAAAGAAGCCTGACCCCAGGTAACAAACAAGACCTGTTGTCAATCCCGTTGCAAATGATCTCCCTACGGTCAATCAAATCGTTCCAATCTCTGTGGGCAGCTCGAACAACATCGTCAGCCAGCTCTGCGTTGCCTGTCTTGGTGCCGGTGTTATCACAACCGTCGCTGTTGCTCAGGGCCAGAACCCCCTGACCGCTCTCGGCATCACCGTGTTTTCAGCTGTGGCCGCAGTCATGGTGGGCCAGGTTCTCTGAACGGCTTGCCATAGGCTGCCGGCGTCAATGCTGCCGGACCCGTGCTCGATCAGCGCCTAGTGCGTGACAACCCCGAAATCATTGCCTCACAGCTGGGGCGTCGGGGCAAGGCCGTTGATCTGACCAAACTGCAGCTGATCGCTCAACAGCAACGCAACCTCGAGGAGCAGCGCAGCGGCCTTCAAGCGGAAGGCAACCGAATCGGCAAGGAAGTTGGTCTGCAGATCAAATCCGGAACGGATCCCAAAAGCGAAGACATCGCCAATCTGCGCAAGCAGGGCAATGCAATCAAGCAAAAAGTGTCAGTGCTGGAGGACGAGGAGAAACTCCTCAGCTCACAGCTCAAGGATCAGCTGCTGACCTTCCCCAATCTTCCAGCTGACGATTGTCCGGACGGCACAAGCGAGAACGACAACGTTGAGGTCCGTCGCTGGGGAACACCGCGTGAAGAGGAGGGGTTGGAAGAGCACTGGCTGATCGCGGAACGTCTGAAGCTGATCGACACCGAACGCTCCGTACGAATCGCCCAGAGCCGCTTTGTGACCCTGATGGGGCAGGGAGCCCGCCTGGAACGGGGCCTGATCAACTTCATGCTTGATCTCCACACCAAAAAGGGATACCGGGAGGTGTTGCCCCCCGTGCTGGTGAACACCGCCAGCCTCACCGGATCCGGCCAACTTCCCAAATTCGCCGAGGAGAGCTTCCGCTGCGCCGAGGACGACCTCTGGCTGACCCCAACCGCGGAAGTCCCCGTCACATCCCTGCATCGTGACGAAATCATCCCCTCCGATCAGCTGCCGCTGCGATACGCCGCTTACAGCCCCTGTTTCCGGCGTGAAGCCGGCAGCTACGGCAGGGACACCCGAGGGTTGATCCGCCTGCATCAATTCAACAAGGTGGAGTTGTACTGGTTTGCCCACCCCGACCACTCGGAAGAAGCCCACCAGCAGATCACCGCCGATGCCGAAGCAGTGCTGCAGGCTCTGGAGCTTCCCTACCGGGTGCTGGACCTCTGCACTGCAGATCTGGGGTTCTCAGCGCGCCGCACCTACGACCTGGAGGTTTGGCTCCCCGGTGCAGGCGCCTACCGCGAAATCTCGAGCTGCAGCGTCTGCGGAGACTTCCAGGCAAGACGCTCCGCCATCCGCACAAAAGAAGGCAAGTCCACAAAACTGGTTCACACCCTCAATGGCAGCGGTCTCGCTGTGGGACGCACCATGGCGGCGCTGCTTGAAACGGGCCAGCAACCGGATGGACGTGTTCGCTTGCCCTCTGCTCTGGTTCCCTACGTCGGATGCGAGCTGCTGCAGCCAGAATGATTCGACCGCGCAACTAAAGCAGGCATGAACGTGTTCGCAGCCCTGGCCGTTCTGGCCGTGCTGATCGTGGTTCATGAGGCCGGACATTTCTTGGCGGCCACGCTTCAGGGCATTCGCGTCAGCGGTTTCTCGATCGGTTTCGGGCCAGCCCTGATCAAACGCCAGCGTCGTGGGGTGACCTATGCGATCCGGGCTCTGCCCCTGGGAGGGTTTGTCGCCTTTCCCGATGACGACGAGAGCAGCGATATCGACCCAGACGACCCTGACCTTCTCGGCAATCGCCCCATCCCCCAACGAGCCTTGGTGATTGCCGCTGGGGTGCTGGCCAATCTGCTTCTGGCTTTTGTCGTGCTGTTCAGCCAGGCAGCCATTGTCGGGCTGCCGGCCCCCCCGGACCCTGGTGTGCTGGTGGTGGCTGTCCAACCGGATGGGGCGGCCGAACAAGCCGACCTGAAGCCAGGCGACAGGGTCTTGGAAATCAATGATGTGGCTCTCGCTGCCGGCCAGAGCGGAGTACAGGCGATGGTTGAGCGAATCAAACAGGCCCCCGGAGTGCCACTGACGCTGGTTCGAGAGAGGGATCAGCAACGCGAAAGCATCACGTTGCAGCCGTTCAACCAGCAGGGTCAAGGTCGAATCGGCGCTCAGCTTCAGGCCAATTTCAGTGGCGTCAATCGACCTGCGCAGGGGCCTGGTGAGCTGCTTGGTCGGACAGGGGAGGAATTTCAACAGCTGTTGAAACAGACCGTTGCGGGATACGGCGGCCTGATCACCAACTTCAAGGCAACAGCCAGCCAGGTGAGCGGCCCCGTGAAAATCGTTGAGATGGGTGCTCAATTGAGTGAACAGGGTGGATCCGGCCTGGTGCTTTTCATGGCTCTGATCTCGATCAATCTCGCCGTGCTGAATTCCCTGCCCTTGCCCCTCCTGGATGGCGGGCAGATGCTGCTGCTTTTGTTCGAAGGATTGCGCGGAAAACCCGTGCCGGAACGACTGCAGCTGGCGGTGGCACAGTCGGGTTTTGTGCTGATCGTGGGGCTGACGCTGGTTTTGATTGTTCGCGACACAACCCAGTTGTCTGTGGTGCAGCAGCTGATGGGTCACCGCTGATGATCAGGCCTGCAGGCATGTATGGTGACCATCCAATCTTCCGCCGCTCCAGAGCTGCATGGCCAAGAAGTCGATGATTGCCCGCGACGTCAAGCGCAAGAAGCTGACTGAGCGTTATGCGGCAAAGCGTGCAGCACTAATGACAGCTTTCAACGCTGCGAAAGATCCCATGGATCGCCTGGAAATTCATCGCAAAATCCAGGCCTTGCCCCGCAACAGCGCACCCAACCGCATTCGCAACCGTTGCTGGGCCACCGGCAAACCGCGTGGTTACTACCGGGATTTCGGCCTCTGCCGCAACCAGCTTCGCGAACGCGCACACAAAGGTGAACTTCCCGGTGTGGTCAAGTCCAGCTGGTAATTATCAGTTTCCGTATTAGTTCAAATGGAACCAGGGAGGCTTCAAGGTCTCCCTTTTTTTGTCGGAAATAACCGCGAAGTGTCAAGATATCTCTGTCAAGCGGACATAAACCGACGTGCAAGGACAAACCCAGTCGATCTCCTTTGATGGACGAGAGATTCGACTGACCACAGGCCGGTTCGCCCCGCAGGCGGGCGGATCTGTTCTGGTCGAATGCGGTGATACAGCCGTGCTCGTGACCGCAACCCGATCAGGCGGTCGCGACGGTATTGATTTTCTCCCGCTGATTTGCGACTACGAAGAGCGTCTGTACGCAGCCGGTCGCATCCCAGGCAGCTATATGCGCCGGGAAAGCCGCCCACCCGAACGAGCCACGCTTACCGCCCGGTTGATCGATCGGCCGATGCGGCCCCTGTTCCCCGCATGGATGCGGGATGACCTGCAGATCGTTGCCACCTGCCTTTCACTCGACGAACGAGTTCCAGCAGACGTTTTGGCTGTGACCGGCGCGTCAATCGCCACCCTCTTGGCCGGTATTCCCTTCAATGGCCCCATGGCTGCGGTGCGGGTCGGCTTGTTGGGCGATGACTTCGTGCTCAACCCCAGTTACCGCGAAATTGAACGAGGCGACCTGGATTTAGTTGTCGCTGGAACACCCGACGGTGTGGTGATGGTGGAAGCCGGTGCCAACCAGCTGCCGGAAGGGGACGTCATCGAAGCAATCGACTTCGGTTACGAAGCGATCTGTGAATTGATCAAGGCCCAGGAGCAGCTGCTGAAGGATCTGGGCATCACGCAGGTCAAACCTGAAACACCCACTGAAGACAAAACAGTTCCGACCTATCTCGATAAAAACTGCACCAAAGCGATCAGCGAGGTGCTCAAGAAGTTCGATCAGAGCAAAGAGGAGCGCGACTCCGCGTTGGACGCCGTCAAGGCAGAGATCTCCGAGAAGATCGCTGGCCTCAAGGAGGACGATGCTGTGCGTCAGGCCGTGACAGCAAGCTCGAAGCTGCTGGGGAACAGCTTCAAAGCTCTGACCAAAACCCTGATGCGCCAACAGATCCTCAAGGACGGCAAGCGTGTGGATGGTCGCGGACTCGACGAGGTGCGAACCATCAGCGCACTTGCTGGAGTGCTGCCCCGGCGCGTGCACGGATCAGGCCTGTTCCAACGGGGTCTAACGCAGGTGCTCTCCACAGCAACTCTGGGAACACCCAGTGACGCCCAGGAGATGGATGACCTTCACCCCAACACCGAAAAGCTCTACCTGCATCACTACAACTTCCCTCCCTACTCCGTCGGCGAAACACGTCCGATGCGCTCTCCCGGACGACGCGAGATTGGGCATGGAGCCCTGGCCGAGCGCGCCATCCTTCCAGTGCTGCCTGAGAAAGACACCTTCCCTTACGTGGTGAGGGTGGTGAGCGAGGTACTGAGCTCCAACGGCTCCACATCGATGGGATCCGTCTGCGGCAGCACGCTGTCACTGATGGATGCAGGTGTGCCTCTCAAGGCTCCAGTGAGCGGTGCCGCCATGGGTCTGATCAAGGAAGGCGAGGAAATTCGGATCCTCACCGACATCCAGGGCATTGAGGACTTCCTGGGTGACATGGACTTCAAGGTGGCGGGTAGCGAAAAAGGCATCACCGCCCTGCAGATGGATATGAAGATCACCGGCCTGCCGGTGAAAACAATCGCCGAAGCCGTCACCCAGGCACGCCCGGCTCGTCTTCATATTCTCGAGAAGATGCTCGAGGCCATTGACACCCCGCGTGAGGGGCTGTCTCCTCACGCTCCGCGCCTGCTCAGCTTCCGCATTGACCCTGAGCTGATCGGCACGGTGATCGGTCCTGGTGGTCGCACCATCAAGGGCATCACCGAACGCACCAACACCAAGATCGACATCGAAGACGGTGGAATCGTCACCATCGCTTCCCATGACGGGGCTGCCGCCGAGGAAGCCCAGAAGATCATCGAAGGCCTCACACGCAAAGTGAATGAGGGTGAGGTGTTCTCAGGTTCGATCACTCGGATTATTCCGATCGGTGCCTTCGTGGAAATCCTTCCCGGCAAGGAAGGCATGATCCACATCTCCCAGCTGTCGGAAGCGCGGGTTGAGAAGGTTGAGGATGTCGTGAAAGTGGGCGACGAGGTCACTGTTCGCGTTCGCGAAATCGATAACCGCGGCCGCATCAATCTCACCCTGCGCGGTGTGCCCCAGAGCGGTGACAGCACCGCGGTGGAGCCTCAACCCACCCCGGTGGCACCGCTCAACTGATCAGGTTTCAGACCTGAAAGCCGGGATCAATCTCTGCCATGGCCCGCGTCGCACGCTCACAGAGCTCGGCGTGGGCTTTTCCATGGCTCGCAATCAGACAACCCGCCTGGCGCACATCACCCGTGTTGTAAGTGAGTTCAGCCTGATCTGCATGGGTGAACCGCCCACCTGCAGCCAGCAGAACTGCCTCTGGAGCAGCCATATCCCAGTCTTTTGGAGCACTGCGGCCAGACAGGGAAACATACAGATCAGTCTCGCCACGGAGAATTGTGGCGACCTTGCAACCAACGCTGCCCACCGCCTTCGAACCGCCCAGCTCAAGGGCAGCAATCAGTTGTTCCAGGCGATCGTCGCGGTGGCTGCGGCTGGCCACCAAAATCAGCTCCGCTACATGGTTGCGTTGGCTGAAGCGCACGGGAGATCTCTTCCCCTGACGGTCTTCACACCAGGCACCCTCTCCAATGATGCCGATCCACATCTCATCAGCTTCAGGCAGGAGCACAACCCCAATCACAGGACGTTTTCCTTTCACCAGCGCCAGATGAACGGCGTATTCACCTGTGCCCTGCAAAAAATCCTTGGTGCCATCAAGGGGATCAAGAATCCAAAGCCATTCGGCCGGCAGGGGCTGGCCCTCCGTGAGCTGGTCCTTGGCGGTCTCCTCGCTCAGCAGTGTCCAGTCCGCATTGGGAAATGCAGCTGTCAAACCATCCAGAAGCCACTGATTCACTGCCAGGTCCGCAGCAGACACTGGGCCTTCGCCACCGTCATCGACACTCAGTGCCCTGGAGAAACCATGGGGCGGTTGCTCCCCCCGCGCATAGGCCCTCAGGATGTCGGCGGCACCCCAGCTGAGGCGACGCAATTCGGCAAGCAGTGCGTCCTGGCTGACACCGGAAGGCAGAACGGCGGGGCTGGGCATCAGAATCGATTCAAGCGCTGGCCATTGTGATGCAGCGGGACGAACCTGCGGCAAGCCATCTTTATCTTGTGGGGACACCGATTGGCAATCTGGGTGATTTCTCTGCGCGGGCCAAAGCTCTGCTGACTGCAGTGGATGTGATCGCCTGTGAGGACACCCGTCACAGTGGGTTGCTGCTGAGCAACCTGCAGGCGCGGGGCCGCAAGATCTCCTTTCATCAGCACAACACCCGTACCCGCCTTCCCCAACTGCTTGAGCTACTGGAGGAAGGCAACAGCCTGGCGGTGATCAGTGATGCCGGGCTACCCGGCATCAGCGACCCGGGGGAAGAACTTTCCGCTGCCGCAAGGGCCGCAGGCCATCCGGTGATCTGCATCCCCGGCCCCTGTGCTGCCACAACCGCTCTGGTGTGCAGTGGCCTGCCCAGCGCACGCTTCTGCTTCGAGGGCTTTCTGCCTGTGAAAGGCCGGGAGCGAAAAACAAGGCTGAAGGAGATTGCAGCCGAACATCGGACCAGTGTTTTATACGAAGCCCCACACCGGTTACTCACCCTGCTGGAAGAGCTGGAACAAGTGTGTGGGTCAGAGCGACCGCTGCAGGTGGCACGGGAGCTCACCAAAAGGCACGAACAACAGGTGGGTCCAACGATTGCAGCAGCGCTGGACCACTTCAAAACGCACCGCCCTCAAGGCGAATGCACCCTTGTGCTGGGGGGCTGCCCGGTGACAGCTGAGATCGAGCTGGACGATGCCACCCTGCTGGATCGGATGAATACAGCCATGCAGACCGGAACAAGTGCAAGCTCGGCCGCGCGCCAGGTGGCGAGTGAGACCGGCATCTCCCGGCGGCGGCTTTACGGACTGATTCACCACAACGCGGCAGACTGAGGCAAGTCGAGGCCTGACTGTTGTTCCTGCGCCTGCGTCTGCTGCTGTTCAGCCTTGGAACAGGAACGCTGCTGTTAGTGCTGCTCTGCCTTGGGGCTCAGAACCTCTCAGATCGCCACAGCCTCCGGGTTGGATCATTCCGTTCCGCATCGCTGCCCAGCGGCTTTCTCGTCGGCGTTTCGCTGGTGATCGGTGTGATCAGTGGC
Source organism: uncultured Synechococcus sp. (assembly GCA_913050105.1). Classification (GTDB taxonomy): domain Bacteria; phylum Cyanobacteriota; class Cyanobacteriia; order PCC-6307; family Cyanobiaceae; genus Parasynechococcus. The sequence continues at coordinate 1,601 of CAJWZN010000003.1, read as the reverse complement.
GGCAGCGCAGTCGCCATCCTGCTCCCGGAAGCAAGAAAATATTGAGCCACGGTCGGCAGGAGGTCGTCAGTCCTGGGCTGTTCGATCAAGTGCCATCACACTTCCATCCATCACCAGGCGTGTGATCCCACGGGCAACCAGATAATTCGTTGTGAGTCCGAAGACACCGGTATCGGGCACTTTGATCACGCGTTGACTACGCCCGCATTGGCGTTTGGCAGCCCGAGGGCTGGCGAAGAGACAAATTCCCTGCAAATCCAGCTCGGCAGCGTCGAGAGCACCAATATCCGGGAAATCCCGCAGCGGACGAGCATCCAGTTCAACCACCTTGTCGACCAGCATGTAAGCGCTGGCTGGAAGCAGATCCGGTGCGAAGGGCTTCACCGCGAATGTGGAATGACCGCCCATGTCTTCCACCCCCGCCAGAGGAACCAGCTCCGTAAAAACATCAGAAGCCGAGGAGTCCTCCTCCTCGTCGGTGTCATCGACCTCCTCAGCGAAGTCCTCCGCATCATCCAGGGCCAGAGTTGCGGCTTCCTCTGAATCTGAATCCGGCTCGGATTCGCTCACCTCTTCAACAACCGGTGCCACAGCAATCGGAGGGCTCTCCGGGATGGCTGTCGGCTCCTGGACGGAAGTGGCCTCAACCGAGGCTTCCTCAAATGGAGCTGCAGCGGTGGTGCCATGTTTCTGACGGCTTGCCTTGAGCGCCGCGTAGGCCTCCGGTGGCAACAGGGACTTGACCGTACGGCTCACCGTGTTGGGGCTGCATCCGAAGGCCGCAGCCAGAGCTGCTGTGGACTCGCCAGCCTTGTAGCGACCCACCAGGTCCTGCTTCTCGCTGTCGCTGAGACGACGCGGAGCCATCGTTGCCATGCAGAGCCCATCAGCTTAGAAGCACAGCTGGGATTAGACCTCCAGATAGAGGGGAACTGGCAAGATGTACAAATGCTCCCTTAGCTCAGCTGGATAGAGCAACTGCCTTCTAAGCAGTCGGCCGATGGTTCGAATCCATCAGGGGGCGTTTACAAAAACCATTCACAGACAGCGTTCCGGGGATTCACCCCGTGACGCTTGACTTCACTTGAAACACCGTTTTGTTTGCATTTTGCAAATGCCTATGCAAACGTGAGGGCATCGATTTAAGGCAGCCGGTCAGGCTGGGTTCAGGTGTGACAACAACTCCCAGGAAAAAGAAGACTCCGGCATGGGTGGCCGCCATGCGCCAAGGGCTGAAGGGCCAGGACGGCAACGGATGGCGGGTCCATGAGGTGCGCGGCCGGGTGTTCCTGACCGTTCACTTCGAAGATGGCCAGCGCGCCACCCTCCAGCTGGACCTGCCCTGGGCCGGCGAGAGCCAGGCCGAACTGCTGAAGGTGTGCGCTGAGCTCAAGCGCCGGATGGCGGAAGACCAGAGCATGGTGGTGAGCGAGGCGGCCAAGCTGGAGGCCCAGATCAAGGCCCTTGAGTTGCAGGTGGCCAAGCTGAAGGGGCAGCACAAGATCCTGGTGGGGCGGCTGGCCCAGCCGGACGCGGCGGCGGCGGACGAGGCGGCGGACCAGAAGGCCCTCGGCCTGCTGCAGGCCATCGAGGCCGTGCTG
>CAJWZN010000002.1 GCA_913050105.1 uncultured Synechococcus sp. | reverse complement strand
GGGCGGTGCTCTTGCCGCAGCCGCTTGGCCCCAGCAGTGCCACACATTCACCAGACAGAACTTCAAGGTTCAGATCCCGCAGGATCCAGCGCGTGCTGTAACGCTTTCCGAGTGTGTTCAGCTTCAGCATCAGCCCTTCACAGCTCCGTTGGTGAGACCTGCCACGATCTGCCGCTGACAGAGCAGCACCAGCGCCAGCAGAGGAAGTGAACCAAGCACCGTCGCTGCGGCATAGGCCCCATAAGGGACTGCATAAATCGACGATCCCGCGATGCGCGCCATGGCGACCGGAAGAGTGAGCAGATCATCACGGCTCAACCAGGTGAGTGCGATCGGGTATTCATTCCATGCGAACAGGAAGACCAGTATTCCTGTGCTGGCAGTGGCTGGTGCGATCAGCGGCATCAACACCCACCGCAATCGATCCAAGAGCCCGAGGCCTTCCAGGCGGGCTGCGTCGTCGAGCTCATTCGGGAGCCCCTCAAAGGCCGAGATCAGCAAAAGCAGCGCCAGGGGAAGCGCCAGACCGGCATAGGGCAAGGCGATGGCGAGAAGGTTGTTTCCCAGCTGGAATTCGCGTGCCAATTCCAGCAATGCCAGAAACAACAGCACATAGGGGAAAAGCGCTGCGGCCCCAACAACTGTTCTGATGCTCCTGCGGGAAGCCTGAGACATTCGCGCGATGCCGTAGGCAGACGGCACAGCCAGTAACAGTGTGAGCAAAGTCGACACCGCGCCCACAAGACAGCTGTTGAGCAGATAACGCCAGAAGGGTGGATCACCACTCAACAGTTCGCGGTAATGAGCCAGGGTCCACCGTTGCTGAAAAGGGATATCTGAGTTCACCAGAGCATCGCCGCTGGTGAAAGACGTGATCAGCTGCCACAGCATCGGAAGCAACGACCACATCAGCAACAGCGCTATCCAGAGCGGTCGGGATCTGTTCATGACTTCAGCGGGCGAAACAGCCCGCTTGATTGAAGAAGGAGAGCAGCTGTGAAAATCACAAGGCTGAGCAGTAGAAATCCAGCCAGCATCACTGTGGCGCTGTAGCCGAAGTCAAGAAAACGCATCGCGTTGAGATACGCGTATTGAGCGATGCTTTCGGTACTGCCAGCAGGGCCTCCGCCTGTGAGCACCTGAATCAGATCGAACACTCCTGCGGCCTGGGCGGTGCGAAACAGGATGCTGATCAGGATGTAAGGGGTCAGCAAGGGCAAGGTGATCGCCGTGATGGCCTGACGTGTCTTGCCACCCTCGAGCCGAAAGGCGCTGTAGAGATCATCGGGAATGGTTTGTAGACCTGCCAACAACAACAGGGTGATGAACGGGGTTGTCTTCCAGACGTCGGCCATCACGGTGGCAAACCACGTCCAATCCGGGTTGGAGAGAAGATTCAGTGGGGCGACTCCTGCGGCCTGGGCGAATTGCTCCAGAGGCCCGTATGGAGTGTTGAAGATCCAGCGCCAACCAAGCGCCATCATCGTGGTGGGCAGCGCCCACGGCAGCAGACTCAAGGCCCGAACCACCCCTCGACCGCGCCAGCGTTGGTCCAGCAGAAGTGCCATGGCCAGTGCCAGCACAATCTCCAGACCCACCGACACAGCGCCGAAGCGAAGTGTCTGCACCGCGTCCTGCCAAAAGCGAGGATCCTCCAGCAGCCGAATCCAGTTGGCTCCTTGATTCGGAACCGGCTCCAAGCCAGTGAGCACGGAGCTGGCATGCATGCTCAGCCAGCCGTAACGGAGCAGCGGCCAGCCAAACACCAACGCCATCAGCAGAAGAGCTGGAAGGGCCAGCAACCAGTTCATGAAACGCCTCCAGCCGAACGCAGCAACGTGAGCGTTGCGCCTTGAAGTTGATCCAGGGCCTGATCGGGGTCGCGATTTCCAGTGAGCAGTCCACTGAGCTGGCGTTGGAGCAAATCACTCATCTGGGCATAGAGCGGTGTGATCGGACGCGGCTCAGCAATGGACAGTGCCTTTTCCAACTGAGGCAACACAGGTGATGCATCAAGAAGTTCCGGGTCGTGGAACAGGGAGGCCTGGGTGGGGGTATATCCCTGCATCAGGAAACGGTCCCGTTGCGCTTCCGTGCTGGTGAGGGCGCGAATTGCTTCGGCTGTGGCTTGCTGATGTTGGCTGCCGCGCAGCAGGCTGAACCCCCAGCTCCCGAGTGTTGCCGAAGGTGATTCTCCGGGCTGAGCCACCATGGTCGTCACCCCAACGCGCCCCTTGACGGCGCTGCTGTCCGACTGCAGCTCAGCCCAGGCATAGGGCCAGTTGCGCATCAGAGCCGCGTCGCCGATTTTGAATGCCTGAAGGGTTTCAGGCTCGGCGTAGTTGCTTACCGCCAGAGGGCTTGTTCCCTGGGTGATCAGTTGTTGCATCCAATCCGCCGTCAGACGGGCTGCTTGCGAATCGAACGTTGGCTGCCCTGTCTCAGGGTCGAGCCAGGCTCCTCCGAAGGCGCTGAGGAATTCCACAAAATTGCAGCTGAGGCCTTCGTATTGGCGTCCCTGCCAGACAAAACCCTCTTTGACCTTGCCGTCGGTTCGCAGATCCTGCGCGATCTGAATCAGCTCCTCGGGGGTTTGAGGCGGGGCTGGCATCAGGTCCGTTCGCCAATAAAGCAGGCCCACATCGGCACCGAAAGGCCAGCGATACAGCGCACCGTCCACGCTGTTGCCCAGCTGGGCACCGGACACGAGTGAGTCGATGGCGTCGCTGTCAAACCATGGATCCAAGGGTTGCAGCCAGTCAGCGGCCACATACTTCGGAAGCCAGGTGACGTCGACCAGCAGCGCATCAAAGGGTGGCGTCCCAAGCAGAAGACTGCTGATGGCCAGATCCGAGATGGATTCGGTGTCCCTCGGCCCTCTGATGACCTTCAACAGGATCCGGCCGCTGTGATCAGAGTTGAACCGTTTCACCTGCGCGGCTGTGGCGTCCACAAAGGGAGCCGGCATCAGGATGGTGACCTGCTCCGGGCGATGCACGCTGCTCCAACCGATGGAACCTGCCAGCAGCAGACCCATCAGCATCAACAGCAGGCGACGCATCACCGGCATCAGCCAACGTTGATGGGTGCGCGTAAACCAGCCAGCTGTTCGTCGGCCCAGTCGCGAACGGTGTAGGCCTCGACGGCTTCAGACATGTGCTCCATCCGCTGGCGCTGCTCGTCTTCAGGCATCTCTAGCGCTGACTCAATGGCTTCATCCATGCGCCGGTTCGAGTACGGGTTGGTCAGCACTGCGCCCTCGAGCACAACGGATGCCCCTGTGAATTCAGACAGCACGAGCACACCTCCACGGTTGCGTCGGGCGGCTGCATATTCCTTGGCAACCAGATTCAGACCATCGCGCAGTGGTGTGATCCAGCAGATGTCGGCGTGGCAGAACCAGGCAACCATTTCCTCATAGGGAATTCGCCTGGTGGAAAACCGCACGGGAACCCAGTCAATCTGACTGAAGCGACCGTTGATTCGTCCGGCCATTTCTTCGATCGATCGTTGCGTTTCCTCGTAGATCTTCATTCCACTGGTCGCGGCAACGCAGGCCAGCATGAGCACAACTTCACCATGAAGATCGCTGCGACGCTCGAGCAGTCGTTCGAAAGCTAAGAGAAGTTCTTCGTTACCTTTGGTGTAATCAACTCGGCTTGCCGAAAGAATCAGTTTCCGACCCTTTTTTGTGTCCTGAACGATCATTTCGCCATGGCTTTCAACCGGTGCGCTCCAGCACAACTGCTGGATCACATCTGGAGACGTTCCTACCGGTGAACTCAGGAGCTGAATCTGTCGACCACCATGGCTGAGATGTCCTGTCACGCTGCTTTCAGCCAGGGCGGTTCCAACCGTGATGAATTTTTGATCCACAGGTTGCTTGGGACCTCGACTTGCCCCGACCAAAGTGGTGGCTGCACGAGCAAAGTTTTCGGTGTACCGGGGGATATGAAATCCCACAACATCGCAACAAAGAAGGCTTTCAAGAATTTGTTCCCGCCAGGGAAGAATTGCAAAAACGTCGTTGCTGGGAAACGGTGTGTGGTGAAAAAAGGCGATCTTCAGGTCTGGACGCTTTGCCCGAATGAACCCTGGAGCCAGCCACAGGTTGTAATCATGGACCCAGACCGTTGCACCCTCAGCCGCTTCTGCACAGGCGGCATCAGCAAAACATCGATTGACGATTTCAAAGATTTCCCAATTAGCGTTATTAACGTTGAAATGAGTTGGGAATGTATGAAGTATTGGCCAGAAGCATTCTTTTGAAGTGATATGGTAAAAACTTGATATTTGCTCATCACTTAATGGAATTCTGCACAGTGTGAATGTCGAAGGATTGGACATTTCGATGCGCTCAGTTTCGATGTCCGATGATGACTCTGATCGCCTCCATGCAATCCAGGTTCCATCATTGCTGCTACGAAACAGATTTCTAAGGGTCGGAATGATTCCGTTAGGACTTTTCTGATCAACCCAGATTCTTTTGCCTTCCTGATTTCTTGATTCGTCGAAGGGAGTCCGGTGATAGAGAATGATGAAAGGACTATTTCCTTCGACGGTCATATAACCAAACGTTTTATTGCGCACCCTTTCATGGGTGCGCCAATCTGTCAAATCACGGTGCTCTGAAGGGCCTGGATGGCTTCAAGAACTTCCTTGGCATGGCCACTGGGCCGCACCGCCACCCAGCGTTCGCGCAGGATTCCCTCCGGATCAATCAAAAAGCTGTGTCGCAGCGAGTAAGGAGCCATCCATGAGCCGTAAGCCTTGCTCACAACACCATCCGGGTCGGATAAAAGTGGAAAGCTCAGCCCTTCGCTGTCGCAAAACTCTTCGTGGTCATCAACGCTGTCGGCGCTGATGCCGATCACTTCAGTGTTGACCGCAGAAAATTCCTTGTGAAGAGCTTCGAACCCTCTCGCTTCTATCGTGCAACCGCCGGTGAAATCCCGCGGGTAGAAGTACACAGCAAGCCAGCGACCGCGTAGGTCTTTGCTGCTCCATCGCTCTCGACTGGGTTCCGAACGGCTTGAGCCGGGAAGATCGAAATCTGGAACCGGTTCTCCGTTCTTCAGCACAACACCCCCGAGAGCCTGGACTCTCGAGGGTGAAAGAGACAGTGCTGAAACAAGGAGACCGGCGTTGATGAGAAGGTCTCGTCTCCGCACGTTGGTCCTCGATTCAGAGCTTGGCAAGATTAACGCCGAGGGCTTTGGCATAGGCGCCAAGGCCTTTCTTCTGGATGGTTTTGAGAGCACGGGTGGTTACCCGCAGATTCACCCAGCGCTTGCCTTCAGCCCACCAGAGGCGGCGGTTCTGCAGATTGGCTTGCTGCAGCTTCTTGGTGCGGATGTGGGAATGGCTGACAGCCATGCCGTTGTTGGCGCGAGTTCCTGTGAGCTGGCACACCCGAGACATGACGTCGTCCTTCTGCTGGAGATTGTCTGGATCTGTAAAACAGATCTCATAATCATCCTATCAAATTAAGCTTCTACATCCCCCTCTGCATCAGGGTTCCCATCAACTCCGAACTTCGCGTTTGGAATCCTGCCAGCTCATTGGGTTCGAGTCCGCCAACACTGAGTCGAGCCATGTCATACAGATGCCTTGAGAGGTCTTGGGCCAGCGCTTCCGTGGGGGACGTTCCGCTGTCTCCCACCAGAACGCTGCCTGATTTGAGTTTCAGCAATCCTTCCACCAGCGGATGACGGCGGTTCACCAACAGCACGTGGTAGTCAGGGAGCCCCGGGAGTCGCTGATCCATCAGGGCACCCATGTCGTTCAGCCGTCGCATCTGCTCAGGAAGAAGGATCATGGCCGGAGGTGCTGCATCCCCTTTCAGAGCCTGGACCTGAATCGTCACCTTGTCGTTGCTGAGGGCCTCCTTGATCAGATCCCGCAGACGATCAGATTCTGTTGTGCCGTCTTGATCGGCGAGCTCAGTGTCATTTTCGCGCAGGCTTTCGTCCAGTTCCGCATCGACACGCTGGAAGTTGAGATCCTCATGCCGCTGTTCGAGCCATGGGATGAACTGGGTGTCGATCACCGTTTCCAGCTTCAACACTTCGACTCCCTGGGATGTCCATAGATTGAGAGCTCCGGCCTGGGCGATGTCATCGGTGCTGTAGAGCACACGCTTGCTGTTGTCGCTTTCGAGGCGGCTGCGATATCCCTCCAACGTGGTGTAAGACCTGTTTTCAACAGCGATTGGATCAGAGCTTTCACCCTCTGAATCCGTCTTGGCTGTGGTGCCGAACAGAATCAGTTCCGCTATCTGATCGGCAAACTTCTCATCTTCCATGGCTCCGATTTTTACGAATGGAGCCAGAGAATCCCAGGCTTCTGCATAGGCCTTGGGATCGTCTGCTTTAAGAGATCGCAGTCGATCCGCTACTTTTTTAGCTACGAAGTTGCCGATGGATCTCACCCGTCGGTCGGTCTGAAGAGCACTGCGGCTCACATTCAAAGGAATATCCGGTGAATCAATCACACCGCGAAGAGGTAGCAGATAACGAGGCACCACTTCCTTGATGGAATCGCTGACAAAAACCTGGTTGCAGTACAGCTTGATCTCACCTTTCTCCCAGTCGGCTCGACCTGTTTGCTTGGGAAAGAACAGAATTCCCTGCAGGTTGTAGGGGTAATCCGTATTGAGATGCACCCAAAGCAGCGGGTCACCCTGGAATGGATACAGATAGTTGTACAGGTCGATGTAGTCCTGATCGGAGAGTTCACGCGCGCTCTTGCGCCACGGAGCCACCATCTTGTTGACTGTTTCTCCTTCCAGTTGCACCGGCACTGCCATGAAGTCGCAGTAGGTGTTGATCAGAGTTCGAATTCGTGCCGGTTCGAGATATTCCAGCTCTTCATCCATGAGATGAAGGATCACATCTGTGCCTGGTTGGTCCCGTTCGGCAGCACTGAGGCTGAAATTGGGGGAGCCGTCACAACTCCAGCGCACGGCCTCTCCATCCGGCCGGGCTGAGCGAGTGAGCAGGTCAACCCGTTTGGCAACCATGAAGCTCGAATAGAAGCCCAGACCAAAGTGGCCAATGATGGCGTCATCTTCCTGTTTGTATTTCTCGAGGAAATCCTCAGCACTGGAAAAGGCCACCTGATTGATGTAGCGCTTCACTTCATCGGCTGTCATGCCGATGCCGTTGTCGGTGATGGTCAGAGTCTTGGCCTCGCGATCAACCCTGATGCGAATGCAGCCGTCTTCACCCTCACTGCAATCTCCAGCCATGGCAGCCATTCGGCGCTTGCTGATGGCATCAACGCCGTTGCTCACCAACTCCCGAAGGAAAACCTCATGGCCGGAATAAACGGCCTTCTTGATGATCGGGAAAATGTTTTCGGTGTGGATCTGGATCTGACCCTGTTCGTCCATCACCGCCATGACTTACGCGTTAAAAGCAGACCATAAGAACGTGTTCCGTCCCTCCTCAACCCACTTGGGAGTGGAGGTCTCCGTACTTCAGGCGTTGCAGAGCTGTCTCAATTCACTTTCTGCAGATCCGGGCGTTCCTCGGGAAGGATGGCTCCCTCCACCGGACAAACCTGAAAGCAGATGCCGCAGTCGATGCAGGTGTCGAAATTGATCCAGTAGTAATCGGTTCCCTTCTGGTTCTTGCCCTGCCCCTGATCGATGCAGGCAACTGGGCAGGCATCCATGCAATCCGCGACTCCTTCGCACACATCGGTCACGATGCTGTGAGCCATGAATCGTCGGGGAACAACGCCCGATCCTAAGAATCGACCCAATCCAACTGGAGGTTCTGGTTCTTTGCCGTGTTTTCGGCGTCTGCACGGGTGCTGCATGGATGCAGTTCGAGAACGGCACTGCGTCCCTGTTGATGCCAATGGCGTTGGCGTGCAAGGCCATCTTCCAGCCTTGAGCGGGAAGAGAACGCCACAAGAACTGTGGGTAGGGGCGAGACGGTGCCTTCTCCGCTGAGCAATTCGCGGATCGGATCGATGGCGAAGCTGAACCCTGCGCCAAAAGCGAGTTGGGCCGGCGCACCGCAACGTCGTACCAGATCGTCGTAACGCCCTCCGCGGGCGATGACAACCGGCGCTGCGCTGCCTTCACAAACCAGCTGAAACACCAATCCGGTGTAGAGCTCGAAATGGGGTTGGAAGGTCGGATCCAGCTGGATCGTGATGCCCTGCTCAACGGCGAATGAATCCAGCTGCCTGCAGAGACGCGCCAGGTCGTCGAACAAGTCTGTTGCGCCAAAAATCTGGCGGAGCTCCGCGAGAACCTGCTGCGGCGTTCCGCGACAGTTCAACAGATTCAGGAGTGTGGTTCGGAGATCTTCTGACAGATCCAGATCGACCAGGGCCAGGCGGTCGAACTGGATCAGGGCCGTTCGAACGGACTCTCTCATGTTGTCCGGAACCAGGCTGAGCAGAAGATCCATCAGACCGGTGTGACCCACCAGCAGCCTGGGTCGGTGCTCGTGAACCAATCCAAGTGTCTGGACTGATGCCATCAGCAGGCTGAGCAGTTCCATCTCCGCTTCGATCGGCTCCACACCGAACAACTCCACGCCGGTCTGCAGGTTTTCTTCGATGCAATAACCCCCTTCATCAGCTGCGCGGGACTGGAACACAGTTCCAGACGCCCAAAGTCGAAGCGGTCGTGGACGAGAAGCCATCCTTGTGCAGGCTGCCCGCGCAATCGAAGCTGTCATCTCAGGTCTCAGACCGAGTGGTTCATCGGCCACCAGTCGCACGATGTCCGAACTGGCGATTGCACCACCCGCCATCAGTGTGTCGAGGCGTTCGACCCTTGGAGGAGAGACCTCGTCGTAACCCCACATCCGAAACACGCCGGCAAGTTTTTCGCTGAGTTGCCGATTGGCATCAACTTGACGTGGATTCAGGTCTCTTGCGCCGGCAGCGGGTTGCAGCGCCATGGTCGGAAGATTCGACGACGTTTCAGGATCCCATGGCCGTGACATCAGGTGCACCGAAATCCTCTCCGGAAAGAGGTTTCACCTGGTTCAGAACCTCAACAATTGCGGGATTCAGTTTCGGGCCGGACGCCACGACACGGCCTTCCTGCAGGGAAAACGTCTGGCCTTTGTAATTGCTGATCATTCCTCCAGCGAGCTCCACAAGTGCCACTCCGGCGGCCAGGTCCCAAGGAGACAGACCACGTTCCCAGTAGCCGTCCTGACGACCAGCGGCAACGAACGCCAAATCAACGGCTGCAGCTCCACCGCGGCGGACGCCCCTGGTGCGATGGGTGAACCAGCAGAACTCGGCGTAGTTGTTGTCCAACCGCTCATGTCGGTCGTAGCCGAAGCCCGTCACCAGCAGGGCATCGTCCAAGCGCGAACAATCCGTGACCCGAATGGGTTGATCGTTGCAGTGAGCTCCTAATCCAGGTGCTCCCCAATAGGTCTCCCGCAGAAAGGGCACAGCGATAGCCCCCAGCAAGGGTTGCTGCTGGAACGTAAGACCGATGGAAGTGGCAAAAAATGGGTAACCATGGGCGAAGTTTGTGGTGCCGTCGAGCGGGTCAACGCACCAACGCAGGCCGTCCTGAGAGCCTTCTGCCCCGCTTTCTTCCGCTAAGACCGCGATGGTCGGTGTCTGCTCAGCCAAGACGTCCAGGACAACGCGTTCAGCCGCAAGGTCTGCATTGGTGACCAGATCACCTTTGCGCCCCTTGCTTTCTACTGATGAGAGTCGGCCGTAGTGGCGCATCAGTTCGGCTCCACCGCGCTCGGCGGCTGTACGAGCGACTTGAACAAGATGGTGGAGTTGTTCGGCTGTCAGTTGTGCAGCCTGCGCCGCGGCTGCACAGTTCATCGATGGCATGGCTTCAGTCTCTCCAGGTTTCCAGTTCTTCGAGGGGAATGTCCCTCGTGACTGAACCGCGCCCAAAATGGCGACCGAACTGCAGGTCATAAACCTCGTCTTCGTCCTGTGTTTCGGCTTCCAGCGGAGCGATCGCCCTCGCTACACAGAGAAGGCCGTAGCCACGGGCACGAAGTTCCCTTGAAAGTCCCATGGCTTCATGTTGGTCGAGTTCACCGCTTTGCACCCGAACGGCACAACTGGTGCAGCAACCGTTTCGACACGAGAACGGCAATGGATCTCCCTGACGCTCGAAGCTCTGAAGGATGTAATCACCCTCTTCGACGAAGTGGCTGATGGTGCGGTTCTCCTGGCGCCAATGAATGGTGATTCGGTGGCTGGGGCGCATGCAGTGCCGCTGGGAACGCCCTGCTACATTGGCACCTGCCCCATTCATGCCGGTGGAGAGCTGGCCGAGTGGTCGAAGGCGCAGCACTGGAAATGCTGTATAGGGGCAACTCTATCGAGGGTTCGAATCCCTCGCTCTCCGCTTCTCCGATCCTTACGGGTCGGTTTTTTTTTGCTTATGTGATTTGTCGTGGCTTGAAATAGTATGGAAATAATATTGTTCGCGTTAACAATTGATCTGATTCGTTCAGCCTCTGTTCAACCGAATCGACCGGACACATAATCTTGCGTCACTTGTTGCTGCGGGGCATTAAAGATCTTTTCGGTCTCATTGAATTCCACCAGATAGCCCACTTTTCCGGTTCCTCCCTCCACCGACTCAGCATTGAAAAAGGCGGTCATATCACTGACTCGAACCGCCTGTTGCATGTTATGAGTAACAATCACGATTGTGAAGCTCTTCTTGAGTTCATGCATTGTTTCCTCAATCTTCAACGTCGAGATTGGATCCAGCGCAGAACATGGTTCATCCATGAGAATCACTTCCGGCTGGATGGCAATCGTTCTTGCAATGCAGAGGCGTTGCTGTTGACCACCGGATAGGGAGCAGCCGCTCTCGTTCAGTTTGTCTTTGCACTCATCCCATACAGCCGCCTGGCGCAATGATCGCTCCACTAATTCATCCATCTCGCCGGTGTAGCCATTGATCCTGGCACCAAAAGCGATATTCTCATAAATACTTTTAGGGAATGGATTCGGTTGTTGAAATACCATTCCGATGCGCCGACGTACCTCTACCGGATCAACATTGGGTCCGTAGAGATCAACCCCGTCGAACAGAACACGGCCTTTGAGCGTGCACCCTTCTATCAAGTCGTTCATTCGGTTCAACGCCCTTAAAACCGTTGACTTGCCACAGCCTGATGGCCCGATGAAAGCTGTTACCTGTCCTCTTGGAATATCGCAGAAAACGCTTTTGACGGCTTCGTTGGATCCATAACTGATTGTCGCGTTCTGTACGGACAGTGCGGTCTCGCCAGACACCTGAATCTCCTCGGTTTGGTTGGTGGAAAGTGTCATGGCTGAGAGCAGTTGCTTGTCAGGATGGGGCAGGATGAATTACATGGATGGATATTGATCATCTTGATGCAAATCGACCCAGCCATCGGGAGAATAAATTGAGCAGGAGAATCATTGCCACAAGTACAAAAGATGCTGACCATGCAAGCTCGTTGTGAAAATCATATGGCATGGTCGCAAAGTTATAAATAAGAACCGAAAGAGATGCAATGGGTGCAAGCAATCCGTCTCCACTGATTAAGTCTGACCAATAGGGAGAAAATAATGCAGTAAAAATCAGAGGTGCGGTTTCTCCAGCAGCCCTTGCAATGGAAAGCACAACGCCGGTTGCGATGGGTGTGAATGCAGTCGGCAATGTGATTCGCGCGATCATTACAAAACGGGATGCGCCAATTCCTAATGCAGCGCGGCGTAAATCATCGGGTACGAGCTTGAGCCCTTCGTCAGTGGTTTTGATCACGGTTGGCAACATCAATATCGCCAGTGCCATCCCTCCCGCCAAAGCGCTGTAAGCCTGTCCGAAGATCACCCGGCTCGTCACAATTGTCCCGTAAATGAATACACCCGCAATGATTGATGGTACCCCCGATAACACGTTTGTGCCAAAGCGAATGAACTGTGCGAATGCGCCTTTACGTGAATATTCGGCCAGAAAAATTCCTCCCCCCACGCCGATTGGAATTGCAATTAATGCGGCGATGAGTGTTACCACTATCGTGCCGATAATCGCATTGGCAATGCCACCGCCCTCCAGCCCAGGTGGTGGGGGAAGTTCCGTCAATAAGTTGAAGCTGATGGTGCTGCCCCCCTTGATCAACACGTAACCAAGAACAAGGACCAGCGGCAGAACAGCAATGGCTGAAAATAAAGCTGCAACGACAGTCAGCAAACGACTGCCGATATTGCGTGCTGCCCTTGGTTGGTAGGAGAGATCAGGACGGCCGTCTGTTGTGCGTCGTGCGGCTATGAAGGACATGTCAGTACTTGAGGCTGAGACGTTTCACCAACCACTGGGCCATCACGTTGACCCCCAGGGTGAGAACAATCAGCACGAATGCTGCATACATGAGCGATGACACCTGCGAGCCATCCGCTTCACCGAACTGATTGGCAAGCATTGCGGCAATGGTGTTGCCCGGAGCGAGTAATGAAAAGCTGAAATTGTTTGAATTACCGATGATCATCGTGACGGCCATGGTTTCGCCCATGGCTCGACCGAGGGCAAGCATCACACCACCAACAATGCCTGATATTGCTGCCGGGAGAATCACGTTAATGATGGCCCCCCAACGGGTGGTTCCCACGCCGTAGGCCGCCTGACGCAGTTTCCCGGGAACCTGATTGAGAGAGTCCCTCGAAATGGCTGTGATGATCGGAAGGATCATCACGACCAGAATCAAAACGGCAGGGATGGTTCCGGGTCCCATCGGCGGCGTGCTGAACATCGGCAACCAATGGAAAGCCGTGTGCAGGAATTCGAGCGCCGGCCTGATGAAAGGCTCCATCACAAAGATGGCCCACAGACCCAGCACAACGGAGGGAATCGCTGCAAGCAACTCGACCATCAGACCGAGCAGATCTCGGACGCTTTTGGGAATGATGTTTTCGGTGATGAAGATCGCCGTTCCCACCCCCAGCGGCACGGCGATCATGAGCGACAGCAATGAGGTGAGCAATGTGCCGTAGATAGCGGCGCCGGCTCCGTATTGATCATCAACCGGATTCCAGTTGGAGGTCACCAGGAACTCCAATCCATAGCGACCCATTGATTCCAGGCTGCCCTGGAAGACAACGATCAAAATTGCAAACAGGACAACTGCGACAACAGAAGCCAGAGCAATGGTGATGTTTTTGAAACCGAGGTCGACCAACTTTTCTGCAAGAGGTCGGTTTCGGAGTCGATACAGGTGGTCCTGATTAGGAGCCATTCCCGCGATGTCATGACCCCTTCAAGTTATCGAGTTGCCTGCCCCATCTCACTAAGGATGGTTTAAGGCGGCAATCTTCTTTGGATGAACTGCTCTGGCCGCTCTGGAACCGGCCGTTAACTTGGATGTCCAAAGGCTGTCGGTATGGGCCGGATCGTTGGAATCGACCTGGGAACGACCAACTCGGTTGTGGCAGTTCTCGAGGCTGGTCGTCCCCATGTGATCGCCAATGCTGAAGGCGGCCGCACCACACCTTCAGTGGTGGGCTACAGCAAGGATCAGGAACTCGTTGTCGGCCAGCTCGCGCGACGACAGCTTGTGCTCAGCCCACGCAATACGTTCTCCAACCTCAAACGGTTTGTTGGACGCGACTGGGACGAACTCGAAGAAAGCAGCCTGTCGGTTCCTTACACGGTTCGTGCCAACGATCGAGGCCAGGTACGGGTGCCCTGCCCGGTCACGGAACGGGAGTACGCCCCCGAGGAACTGGTGGCCAGCATCATCCGAAAACTGGTCGATGACGCCAGCACCTATCTGGGTGAACCAGTCGAAGCGGCTGTGGTCACCGTCCCTGCGTATTTCAATGATGCGCAGCGTCAGGCCACCAGGGATGCAGGCCGTCTCGCCGGTATTTCGGTTGAGCGGATCCTCAACGAACCCACAGCAGCTGCTCTTGCCTATGGCTTCGACAGAAGTGCGGTTCGTAGAGCGCTCGTGTTTGACCTCGGTGGCGGCACCTTCGATGTTTCTCTGCTGAGAATTGCCAACGGTGTTTTTGACGTCAAGGCCACCAACGGAGACACACAGCTTGGCGGAAATGATTTTGATCAACGCATCGTTGATTGGCTGGCTGATGCTTTTGAAAAGGAGCATCAAGTCGATCTACGGCGCGATCGTCAGGCCCTTCAGCGCCTAACCGAGGCAGCCGAGAAGGCGAAACAAGAGTTGTCAGGCGTGATGAGCACACCCATCTCACTGCCGTTCATCGCCACTGGTGACGACGGGCCGCTTCATGTTGAGACCAGCCTGGATCGCAGCACGTTCGAAGGCCTTTGTCCGGATTTGCTTGATCGTTTGCTCACTCCGGTGCAAGCGGCACTGCGGGACTCAGGCTGGGCAGCCGACGACATCGATGATGTCGTTCTTGTAGGGGGAGCAACACGCATGCCGATGGTGCAGCAGCTGGTGCGAACTCTGGTTCCGCTGGATCCCTGTCAATCGGTCAACCCTGATGAGGTCGTGGCGATTGGTGCCGCGGTCCAGGCAGGAATTCTCACTGGCGAACTTCGCGATCTGCTCCTGAATGACGTCACACCTCTCTCCCTGGGTCTGGAGACGGTCGGTGGGTTGATGAAGGTTCTGATTCCCCGGAACACCCCCATCCCTGTTCGTCAGTCGGATGTTTTCAGCACTTCAGAGACCAATCAGTCCTCCGTTGAGATTCACGTGTGGCAAGGGGAGCGTCAGATGGCGACCGACAACAAATCCCTGGGACGATTCCGCCTCTCGGGGATTCCTCCTGCTCCCCGCGGCGTTCCTCAGGTGCAGGTGGCCTTCGATATCGATGCCAACGGCTTGCTGCAGGTCAGTGCTACGGACCGAACCACTGGTCGCAAACAATCGGTCTCCATTCAAGGCGGATCCAATCTCAATGAAGATGAGGTGACAGCTCTGTTGGCGGAGGCGGAGGCGCGGGCTGATGAAGACCGCCGCAAGCGGAACAAGATTGAACGAAGCAACCGCGCTCAGACCCTTGTCGCTCAGGCGGAACGACGTCTGCGCGATGCCGCTCTTGAGTTGGGTCCCTATGGGGCAGAGAGGCAGCAGCGCGCGGTGGAAATGGCGATGCGCGATGTTCAGGACTGTCTGGCCCAGGACGACCTGCAGGAACTCGATCTCTGTGTCAGCGGATTGGAAGAAGCTCTGTTTGGCCTGAACCGTCGTTTGTCCGCTGAGCGACAGGTGGATGGAAATCCACTTCAGGGAATCCGCAGCACCCTCGGCTCACTCAAGGACGAGCTGTTTGCCGACGACTGGGAGGATGACCCGTGGGCTGCTCCCAGTCGTGGCCCCCGCGATCGGGGCATGAGTCGACGGGATTCTGATCCCTGGGACAATGACTTCTACCGCTGAGCCTGACTACTGGTCGCTTCTGGGGCTTCGAGCTGACGCAGGCGCCGACCAGTTGAAGAGGGCGTTCAGGCGCGAGGCACGGCGTTGGCATCCCGATCTGAACGGTAACGACCCGGTCGCTGAAGAACGGTTCAAGCTCGTTAACGAGGCCTATGCCGTTCTCAGTGATCCGGGTCGTCGTCGCGCCTGGGAAAGGGGTGCGGATGGTGCTGGATCCGTGGCTGCAGATCCTTTTGCCACCGGATTTCCTTCATTTGAGGAGTATCTCGATGCAGTTCTTGGAGTCCCGGTTGATCCCAATCCGTGGTCCCAGGAGCCGCTGGATCGGAAGGAGGAACCTCCCGTGGCGTCACCGCCGCCGCCGCCGCCGGTCCGTGCCGATGAGGATGTCGAATCAGTGGTTGACCTGACTCCCGACCAGGCTCTTCATGGCACCACTGTGGAACTGAGCCTTGCCGATGGCACGGTGATCGAGCTTCAGACCCCTCCTCAGGCAGGTGATGGATGGCGTTTGCGACTGGAGGGAGTTGCTCCTGGTGGGCGGGACCACTTTCTCCAGCTGCGGGTGGTGACACCGGAGGGCCTTCGCGTTGATGGGCTAAGAGTTCACTACCGCCTGGAGCTGTTTCCACCGGATGCGGCCCTTGGATGTGCGGTTGATGTTCCAACACTCGATGGAACGGTCACACTTCAGGTGCCCCCAGGCTCCTCCAGTGGTCGCCTCCTGCGCCTCCGCGGTCGTGGACTGCAGGATGGGATCGATGAACGCTGCGGCGATCAGCTTGTGGAAATCGTCGTGGTGATCCCCGCCGATCTCGGTGATGCGGAATGTGCGCTCTACAGGCGACTGCAGGAGCTTGCCGTCGAAGCCGATCAGCTTTGAATTGGATCGATGAGAGACTCCGGAGTGTTCCGGACCACTGCCGATGCGCGTCAACGTGTTGCTGTTCGATGCCGGTACCGACAGCGAAGGAATCCATTCCCTGGAGATCTCCGGACGAACTGTTGTGCTGTTGTTTGAGAACAGTGAAGACGCCGAGCGTTACGCAGGCCTTCTCGAGGCTCAGGATTTTCCGGTGCCAACAGTGGAATCACTCGAACAAGAAGATGTGGAGTTCTTCTGTCGTGAAGCCGGTTATGAGGCCCGTTTCATCGAATCCGGTTTCGTTCCGGAATCGGATGAAGAGCGCATGTTCATGGCTCCTCCAGAGGCCAATCGCGATGTGAGCAACTGGAAGGACTCCGAAGATGACACCGCAGATTCGACTGAGGTCGCCGATGCATCTCCGCCTGAACCGGGAGATAACCCGGAACTCGATGCGCTTCGACGTCGACTGGAGGGGCTGCTCTGAAGCAATGGCAGGTTTCGATCCTTCCCTTCGACCGTCGGACTCCCGCGGCCATCTGCTCACAGAACAGAGCAACGAGCGCAGTTCAACGCTGGATCAGCTTGATACCACTGCGCTGGTGAAGCTTTTTGTGGAGGAGGATCGACGACCTCAGGAGGCCGTTTCCGCTGCATCCTCTGTTCTTGCCCAAGCTGTGGACGGCATTGTTGAACGTCTGCGTGGAGACGGGAGGCTGTTTTATCTCGGGGCTGGCACCTCGGGTCGACTGGGGGTTCTCGATGCTGCTGAATGCCCTCCGACCTTCTGCAGCGATCCAGAGCTGGTGCAGGGTGTCCTGGCGGGTGGCGCCCCCGCTTTGTTGCGCAGCTCTGAGGGCATCGAGGATCTGGAGGAGGCCGGTCGGGCTGATCTCGAGCAACGTGGTTTCTGCTCCAGGGATTGCCTTGTTGGGATCGCTGCCGGTGGCACCACGCCGTATGTCCGTGGCGCACTTCGTTATGCCCGGAATCTCGGAGCTTTGGCAATTGCCATGGCGTGTGTTCCCGTCGAGCAAGCACCTCTGCCCTGCGACCTCGATATCCGTCTGTTGACGGGCCCGGAACTTCTGACTGGGTCGACTCGATTGAAGGCGGGGACTGCCACCAAAATGGCGCTCAATATCCTCTCCACAGGTGTGATGGTGCGTCTGGGGAAGGTGTATGGCAATCGGATGGTGGATGTGTCGGCCAGCAACAGCAAACTGGTCGACCGTTCGCTGCGCATCCTTCAGGATCTGGCCGGTGTTGAACGCAGCAAGGGATTGGAGCTGCTGAACGATGCCGAGGGCTCCGTCAAAACTGCTCTGTTGATGGCTGCTGCCGGGTTGTCCGTTAATCGGGCCAAGACTCTTCTTCAGCAGCATGATCTGCAGCTGCGTCCGGCTCTGAAATCCTGTGGTGCCAGTCTTTCTCAGCCCTTATCCGCTGGACCCCAGTAGGGTTGGAGCAAAAGATCCAGTCGTTGGCGGGTTTCCATCGGCACCTGGTCCGGTGGTGTGATCAGAGCCTGTGCCAGAGCCTGATGGGCCGCGGAGGCTGGTCGCTCCAAAGCGACCTGACGCATCAAGTTATTCAGGATCGGTTCTGTGGCTTGGGCATTGGCCTGCAGATTGCCGATCACCATCTCAACGCTCACCGCTTCATGCTCGGTGTGCCAGCAGTCGAAGTCGGTGACCATGCTCAGGGAGGCATAGGCCAGTTCCGCTTCACGCGCCAGCCGAGATTCGGTGTGGTTGGTCATACCGATCACTGAGCATCCCCAGCTTCGATAGAGCTCGCTCTCAGCCCGGGTGGAGAAAGCGGGTCCCTCCATGCAGAGGTATGTGCCACCACGGTGGAGCTGATGGCCGCTTGGAATCTCCGCCTCCGCCGCATTCGCCAGCAGGGCACTCAGTTTTGGGCAGAAGGGATCCGCCAGGCTGACGTGGGCTACACACCCTTCGCCGAAAAATGACTGCGGCCGCTGATGGGTGCGATCGATGAACTGCGACGGAACCACCATGTCTCTAGGCCGCAGATGCTCCTGAAGTGACCCCACGGCTGAGACCGAGATCAGCCAGCGAACTCCCAGCTTGCGCATGGCCCAGATGTTGGCCTGGTAAGGAACCTCACTGGGAAGCAGGTGATGGTGGCATCCGTGCCGGGCCAGAAAAACGGTCTCAATTCCTTCAAGCATTCCCACGCGTAGAGCACCCGACGGACTGCCGAAGGGTGTTTCGAGCCTGATGTCTTCGGCCTCCTTGAGGCCTGGCATTCCATACAACCCGCTGCCGCCAATCACACCGACGCGGGCTTGGGAGAGGTCGGGCATCAGCGTCGTCTCTTTACACTCCAATTTTGCTCGCGCCACCATGACCAAGGCCTTGATGGATACCGAAGCAGGCCTGATCGAGCTCGAGCTGTTCGAGACCGATGCACCCAAGACGGTCGCCAATTTCGTGAAGCTTGCGAAGGATGGCTTCTACGACGGTCTTGCCTTTCACCGTGTGATTCCTGGCTTCATGGCTCAGGGCGGTTGCCCCAACAGTCGTGAGGGTGCCCGCGGAATGGCTGGCACTGGAGGACCGGGCTATCAGATCGATTGTGAGATCAATAACCAGAAGCATCAGGCTGGAACTCTCGCCATGGCCCATGCCGGCCGCAACACAGGTGGATCGCAGTTCTACATCTGCTACGAAGCTCAGCCCCACCTCGATGGCGTGCACACCGTTTTCGGACTCACCGGAAATATGGATGTCGTGCTGAAGCTGGCCAACGGCTCCCGCATCAACAAGGTGACGATTCAGTAAGGCTGATCAGTTTCGTTTCCAATGCAGCAATGAGGGGCCATTTTCCAATAACCCTTCATTGCTGCTGTCCAGGAGATCCTTGAGCTGACGTTCCACCCTCTCCAGAGTCTGAGGAGGGTGGAGCGCCATGCGTTCGGTTGGCACTCGCATCAATCCCACCCGTTCAGTTGCTGCCATGGACGCGACCTTGCGAATCATTCCTGAAGCGTCCCTCGCGTCCGGGGACAGCTTCCAGACGAACTGTGGCCGATCCCACAGCGCCAACAGTCGCGGTTCATGCAGTGCCTCAAGACTGAAACCACTGGCGTGGGCGATGGCTTCAACCTCGATCCTCACGGTGGCCCAGTTTTCAGGGCCAACGTTCACCGCGAGGGCAAGAACCATGCACGGGTTCTCGGATTCAAACAAGTGACCGAGTTTTTCCCGCTTTGTTTCCAGATAACTCGCGTTGTGTGCGCCAGGGTCCATCACAAGCGGAACCCGTTCCTCCACATTCAGTCCATAGCCGCCAAGCCCTGCGATTTTGCGTGGATTATTGGTTAACAACCTGAGACGGTGAATGCCGAGATCGGACAGGATTTGCGCCCCTACCCCGTAATTACGAAGATCAGCAGGGAAGCCAAGACGTTCATTGGCCTCAACAGTGTCAAGCCCGGCCTCCTGGAGGCTGTATGCCTTCAGCTTGTTGATCAGTCCGATCCCGCGGCCCTCCTGCCGCAGGTAAACCACGACGCCTTCCCCCTCTGTTTCGATCTGACGAAGGGCTGCTTCCAGCTGTGGGCGACAGTCGCAACGCAGGGATCCGAAGGCATCACCGGTGAGGCACTCCGAGTGCATCCGCACGAGCACCGGCTCGGTTAACGCATTGGGATCCCCCTTGATGATCGCGAGATGTTGACTGCCATCAAGCTCGTTCTGATATCCCACCATTTTGAAAGTGCCGAACTGGCTGGGCAGATCCGCCTGAGCCATGCGCTTCACGAACCGCTCATTGTCCAGCCTGTAGCTGATCAAATCCGCAATGCTGATTAACTTCAGACCCCAGCGATCGGCGTAGGCCCGCAGTTCCGGCAGGCGGGCCATCGATCCATCCTGATTTTGGATTTCACAAATCACGCCGGAGGGAGTGAGGCCCGCCAACTGGGACAGGTCCACGGCTGCTTCGGTGTGACCAGCGCGTTTCAGAACGCCGCCCGGTTTTGCACGAAGAGGAAAAATATGGCCGGGGCGACGCAGTTCCGCTGGGCGGGTGGCTGGATTCAGGGCGACCTGAATGGTGGCAGCACGGTCTTCAGCGGAAATGCCTGTGGTTACTCCGTGTTCAATGCCAGCGTCGATGCTCACCGTGAAAGCGGTCTCATTGGCATCGGTGTTCCGATCAACCATCAAGGGCAGATCGAGTTCATCAAGGCGCTGGCCCTCCATCGCCAGACAAATCAACCCACGCGCCTCAGTTGCCATGAAGTTGATGGCTTCGGGCGTTGCGAACTGGGCCGCGCAGATCAGATCTCCTTCGTTTTCACGTTGCTCGTCGTCCACCACAACGATGCACGCACCGTTGCGAATATCCGCCAGAGCATCAGCGATTGAATCGAAGCGGATCGGTGTTTCCGGTCGGGTCGCAGCGATGGAGTCCAGAGTCCCGATTCTTAGTGATTGTCTTCATTATTCATGATCGCTCTCTGTACGATCGAACGTTGGTAGTTGGTATCGATGGCAGGTAGCAATTGGTCTGCGGTGGAGGGCATGGCAGCTGCTAAGACGTCGCGCGTTGCAGTCATCGGTGCCTCCGGCTACGGAGGGCTGCAGACCATCCGTCTGCTCCAAGGGCACCCTTCTTTCTCCGTCACATTTCTGGGTGGTGAGCGCAGTGCCGGGCAACGGTGGAGTTCGGTGTGCTCCTTCCTCCCGCTTCCAGATGATCCGCGCATCGAATCCGCCGATCCTGACCGCATCGCTGAGGCTGCCGATTTCGCTGTCCTCAGCCTCCCCAATGGACTGGCCTGTCAGATGGCTCCCCAGCTCATTGAGCGGGGCGTCAAGGTTGTCGATCTGTCCGCTGATTTCCGCTATCGATCTTTAGACCAGTGGAAGCAGGTCTATGCCCAGGTGGCCAAAGGCCTCCAGCGCAACGATGCTGCTCTCTGTCGCAGCGCCGTTTATGGCCTTCCTGAATGGAACGGTCCCGCCATCGCGGAGGCCTCATTAGTAGCGGCTCCAGGCTGTTTCCCCACAGCCAGCCTGCTGCCGCTGCTTCCATTCCTGAAGCAGGGGCTGATCGATACGGATGGCATCGTCATCGATGCCAAAACCGGCACCTCCGGCGGCGGAAGAGTTCCGAAGGAGGCCATGTTGCTGGCGGAGGCCTCGGAGTCAATCTCTCCCTATGGCGTGATTGGCCATCGCCACACATCCGAGATCGAACAGATGGCCCAGGACGTGGCCGGTCAGGACATACAGCTTCAATTCACCCCGCATCTGGTGCCGATGGTGCGGGGTCTGCTGTCGACCGTTTACGCGCGGTTACGCGACCCGGGTCTCACCGCGGAGGATTGCACCACGGTTCTGGACGCCGTGTACCGGCATCATCCCTGCGTTTCGGTGCTTCCGGTGGGAACGTATCCCGCCACCAAATGGGCCCGGAACAGCAACAGGGCGTTGTTGTCTGTTCAGGTGGACAGCCGCACCGGCCGGCTCATCCTGATGAGTGCCATCGACAATCTGATCAAGGGCCAGGCAGGGCAAGGGCTTCAGTGCCTCAACCTGATGGCAGGCCTGCCATCGGAGACGGGACTACCCCAACAGGGGTTCTATCCCTGACGCCAGACTGGAATCATCGCGCTGATCGCTTCTGGAAGAAGGCGATGCTCCGCCTGATGCACCCGTTCAGAAAGGCTGGCATGGTCGTCTCCCTCCCACACTGGTACAGCGGCCTGGGCAAGGATCGGACCACCATCAAGTTCAGCCGTCACCAGGTGCACGCTGCAGCCAGTGATTTTCACTCCGGCTGCCAGTGCCTGCCCGATCCCATCGAGACCCTTGAAGCTCGGCAACAAGGATGGATGAATGTTCACCAACCGACCTGAGTAGCCGTTGATGAGCACGGGTGTGACGATCCGCATCCAGCCCGCCATCACAACAACCTCAACGGCAGCGGATCGGAAGCAATCCACCAAGGTCCGATCGAGACGTTCGCGCTCCTTCAGGACCCGGTGATCCAGCACCGTGCATGGCACACCGAGTCGTTGGGCTCGCTGCTGAGCTCCGCAGCCTGGGTTGTTCACCACCAGCATGCTGATCTCTGCCATCAGAGTTCCGGCATCCACCGCCTGAGCCAGCGCCTCGAAATTACTTCCGTTTCCAGACGCCATCACGCCAATGCGTAGAGGTGTCTGTTCGGATTGAATCTGCTGGCTAAGGTCTGAAAAAGCGGGCATCCGGCTCATGTCCCATCTGTCCATCCTGCCCACCGTCTACACCAGTGTGGATCTGCTCGAGGCTTCGCTTCGGGATGAAGGCTTCAACGTTGTCGTTGGCGGCTTGATGGCTCGTTTCGGCAGAGATCCTTTGTTGGTGGATCTCTTGGCAGAGTTCGGTGATTCACCTTCTTTGGGATGGATCGTCGGCAGTGACGGCGTCCTCACCATGGTGGGAGATCTGCAACGGATCGCACGCCACCATGGCCTCGAAGGTCGTCTGCAACGGGTTGCCCGGCGCTATGCCGTGCGTTCAGCACTCGATGCTGCTGAACAATTCACACCCGATACTCAGATGATGCTGGAGCCGTCCTGATGCGACGGGTCCTGTGAACATCAACCTGGACCTGCGCCGGTCGCAGGACCAGTTGATTCTGGTCAGTCTCGAGTGGACACCTGTGGTGACTCGTCAGGTGCTGCAGTTCCCGCTGTGGACCCCAGGGTCATACACGGTGCGTGATCCAGCGCAGCACTTGAACAGTCTCGAGCTTCGATCGGCTTCCGCTCCACAGCAGCTGAAGCGTCTTGCGCCCAACCGCTGGTTGGCTGAGCTCCCTGATCTTTCTCCGCTTCGCCTCACCTACCAGCTGGAGGCCAGGGACCTCACGGTGCGGACCGCTTATCTGGATTCCGATTTCGCTTCCCTCAGTCCAGCTGCGGTGGTGATGGAAGTTGAGGGGTTTCGCTGGGAGCAACACACCCTTTCCCTGACCATTCCGGATCACTGGAATGGTCACTGTCCGCTGCCACCAACCGACAGCGGCTGGGTCGCGCCCGATTTCGATGCGTTGATCGACAGCCCGATCCACGCAGGGCCTTTCACGGCCAGCTGTTTTGAAGTTCATGGGAACCGCCATGAGCTTCTGCTCATTGGTGAACCACCCAGTGGATGGCCGGAGACCTTCCAGGCTGATGTTGAACGGGTGTGCGAAGCCACCTGTCTGCTGATGGAAACTCCACCGCCAGCCGGAGATCGCTATCAGTTGGTGATTCAGATGCTCGACAGCGGCTACGGCGGTCTGGAACACGATCACAGCTCGGTTCTTCAGTTCAACTGGGCAGCTCTGGCCAAGAAGGATGGTTACCGACAACTGCTTCAGCTGGTGGGCCATGAATACCTCCACCAGTGGAATGTTCGGCGACTGCGACCGATCGAATATCGCCCCTACGACTACGGCCGTTCCATCGTTAGTGAGGGGCTCTGGTTCGCCGAGGGAATCACCAGCTATTTCGATCTGGCCTTGCCGCTGATCGCCGGTTGCAGCGACCGCTCGATGCTGCTCAATGATCTCGGGGAGGAGTTATCGCGGGTGTTGATGACTCCTGGTCGACGGCTTCAGTCCCTTTCGGCCAGCGCTCAGGAAGCCTGGATCAAGCTCTACAAGTCATCGGTGGTTTCGCCTGATAGTCAGGTCAGCTACTACCGCCTGGGAGCTGCCACGGCGTTCTGTCTCGACGTTCGACTGCGTGTTGTTGGGAGCTCGCTTGCTGATTTGCTTCGCAGCCTCTGGCAGACCCACGGCAAAAACCTTCGTGGCTTCCACCGACGCGATCTGTCTGCATGGCTGAACCCACTGGAGCCCCAGCTGGCAACCGATCTCGATCTCTGGCTGGATCAACCCGATTCCTTGCCTCTGCACGACTGCCTCGCCATGATCGGTGCCCGGCTTGATCCAGTCCCACTCCGCCATCCCCACCACGGGCTCACTCTTGCTGACAGCAATGGTCGTGTTGTGGTTCGTCGGGCTGCCGCAGACAGTCCAGCTCGCGTATCAGGGTTCGTACCTGGTGATGAATTGATCGCTGTCGACAACCGCCGACTGCACAGCTCCGAAGATCTGTCTTTCCTGTTGACTGTCGACCGTCCCGCAACAATCACCTACGCCCGTCGTCGTTGCCTCGCCGAGACCCAGTTGATTGCGACCAAGGGAGTTGATCGATGGACCCTGGGCTTGGAGTCGGGGGCCAGCGATCAGCAACAGGCCCTGAGAGAACGATGGTTTCGGTTCCTCTGATCCGACGCCTCGCAGACGCGACCCGTTGCTGGAAACATCGGCGTTCGATCTTGGCTGTTGTTGTGCTCAGCAGCTCATGCCTTCTGGTGGTTGCCGGTTGGATCTTTGCTGATCGACGGCTGGATGAGGGTGCAGGTGATCAACCTTCTCTGCTCGATCTGCTGGATCGTGTTGGTAAGCCGTCCCTGACTGGTCCGGAGGGTTCATCGTCGATCCCAGCAACCCGTGCTCCGCGTTCCCGTTCCTGGACCTCTCCCCTGTCACATCAGTGTGAAGGGGGAAAACCAACAGTTCTCCAGCGGCTTGAGGCACTCAAAAGCCGTTCATCAACCTGGCGTCGTTCGGTGGGGATTCATCCCACCAATTTCGGAGAGCGTTTGCTGCGTGATGCCAAGGGCCGGCAACTTGATGCGTCGCCCCGGGTGGTGGTTCTGCACGAAACCGTCTATGGCATGACCTCGGCGATCAACACCTTCCAGACGCCCCATCCCAGAGATGAAGATCAGGTCAGCTATCACTCGCTCATCGGCCTTGATGGTCAGGTGGTTGATCTGGTCAACCCGCTGAAACGTGCCTATGGCGCAGGGTTTTCCGCTTTTCTTGGAGAATGGGCCGTCACCAACGGTGCGCTGAAAGGAAGCGTGAACAACTTCGCGCTGCATCTCAGTCTTGAGACACCTGTTGATGGCGAGAACATGCAGTCTCGCCATTCCGGTTACACGGCTCGTCAGTACGACAGCCTGGCTTTGGTTCTGTCTGGCTGGCTGAATAGTTTTGACCTCCCGGCAGCATCGATCACCACTCACCGTCACGTGGATCTTGGTGGTGAACGCTCCGATCCAAGGAGCTTCGACTGGTCAGAACTGCAGCTTCGTCTTGCGGCCCTCGGCGATCTGTGTGTGAGCTGAAATCGTTCAGATCAGAGTGGTGAGCCGGCTGCGTCGACTGCTGTAAATCAGGCCATGCAGAGCGGGATCCTGCATGTAGCTCAGAACGCGCGTGGGGTAGTCGAGTTTTCCGTTGTGGAGATAGGCCAGCGTCGCGATGGCCTTGGCATCGTCAATCGACCGACTTGCATTGAGCGGCTGATCCGTGCGCAGTTCGAGTTCTCCCTTGAGTCGGTGGATTTTGCCGACCAGCACTTCAACGTTGAATGCCGGATTCAGCAGCTGGTTGCGGGCCCATCGCACTTCAAGGGCGCTGGGTCGTTCCCGCAGGCGCTGCTGGTGAATCAGTTCAGTAATGCCCAACTGAGCGGGTCCCAGGGTTCGGACCAGGCCGGAATGGGCAATGAACGGAAGACCCTCGCCAGGTTTGGAGTGCTGTATTTCATCAAAGAGGATCGCTGTCACCAGCATCGGATTCACCCTTTGCAGCCTGGATTGGCGAAGGATCACAGGCTTGAGCTGGCGCAACTGCGCAAGGGTGTTGCTCCGGACAGGTTCAATCCGGTCGACTCCACTGGTTACCAGTTGGGCAAGACGATGTTGGGGACCATGCACTCCAAAACGCCGCTCGAGCAGCTCCAGCTCATCCTGAGAGAAGTGAAGGGGATCCGTCGTGGCTTCAGCTGCACTGGCTAAATCGATCTCACCTGCGAAGACGTTGTCAGGAATGCCTGACAACGTCTGGTGCTCCGGAGACCGGATCGGTGAGCACAACGCTGCGATAGCGATGCCCAGTACTGCGCTGCGGCGCAGGAGGTCTGACATGGAGCTGTGTTGCTAGCCGATGGAAGAATCGACTGAAACTAGCTGTGCTGTCCCATCTGACGGGAAAACGCGTCAATCGTCGATACCTTCGACTTAACTGCTGCCGCAGCATCTGATGAGCTTCCTGGATTTCAGCGTCGATGACGCGAAGACACACTGGAAGCGTCTCTGCGATCTGCTCTGGTTTCACGATGGGCTTGGCATCTGGCTTGATGTCAGTCGGATGCGAGTCAATGCAGCGGATTTCGAGCGCCTTGAACCCGGCTTCGAAACGGCATTCCAGGCCATGCAGCAGCTGGAAGCCGGTGCCATCGCCAACCCCGATGAGCAGCGCCAGGTGGGTCATTACTGGCTGCGAGCACCCGAGCTCGCTCCCAGTGAACCCGTGCGCAACCACGTCGCACGCGAAATCGACCAGATCGAACAGTTCGGCAAGGATGTTCTGAGCGGTGCCATCAAGGCCCCCTGCGGCAAGCCTTTCACCGATGTTCTCTGGATCGGCATCGGTGGCAGCGGCCTCGGCCCGATGCTGATGGTGCGTGCCCTGCAACGTCCGAATGCAGGTTTGCCATTCCATTTCTTCGACAATGTCGATCCCGATGGCATGAGCACAGTTCTCGCCGGCCTCGGCGACAGGCTCAAGACGACGTTGGTGGTCACTGTGAGCAAGTCCGGCGGAACGCCTGAACCTCACATCGGAATGGAGCAGGCCCGTCTTCGCCTGGACGCAGTCGGCGGTTCCTGGCCGGAACAAGCTGTGGCGATCACGATGGCTGAGAGCAAGCTCGACCAGCAGGCCTCTCAGCAGGGCTGGCTTAAGCGTTTCGACATGTTCGATTGGGTGGGTGGTCGCACCAGCATCACCAGCGCGGTGGGTCTGCTGCCTGCGGTTTTGATCGGTTCAGACATCCGTGCTTTTCTCGCTGGTGCCGCAGAGATGGATGCGGCCACTCGTGTTCCGCACCTGCGTCGCAATCCAGCGGCTTTGATGGCAGCTGCATGGCATGTGGCTGGCGATGGTTGTGGGCGTCGCGACATGGTCGTGTTGCCCTATCGCGATCGCCTCGAGGTTTTCAGTCGGTACCTCCAGCAACTGGTGATGGAATCTCTTGGGAAGCGTCTGGATCGCGATGGTGCTGTCGTGAATCAGGGCATTGCCGTGTACGGCAACAAGGGCTCCACCGATCAACACGCCTATGTGCAGCAGTTGCGTGATGGTGTCGACAACTTTTTTGCGACATTTATCGAAGTGTTGGCCGACGTGGCAGACATTCCGCCGATCAAGGGAGAGTGCTCCGGTGATTTCCTTGGTGGTTTCCTTCAGGGCACCCGCTCAGCCCTCACCGAAGGCGGCCGGCAATCGATGACCATCAGCATGCGTTGTTTTGATGAACGCAGACTCGGTGCGTTGATCGCCCTGTTCGAGCGCGCAGTTGGGCTCTATGGCGAACTGGTCAATGTCAATGCTTACCACCAGCCGGGGGTTGAGGCAGGCAAGAAGGCCGCTGCCGCTGTTCTCGAGCTCCAGACCAGGGTTGAGGAATTGCTTTCAGACGGTGTGGCAAGAAGTATTGATGATCTGGCTCAAACCCTGGGCGAGGGGTCTGAGGAGTCGATGTTCATGACCTTGCGCCATCTCGTTGGCAACAATCGTGGATATGCGGCAGATGGCGACTGGGCCGATCCGATCACGCTGCGCTTCAGAAAAATCTGAAGGTCTTGGATCAGGGAACCAGGTTGACCAGTTTGCCCGGCACCACGATGACGCGGCGGGGAGGTTGTCCATCCAGCCATTTGGCAGCAACTTCGCTGGCAAGTGCCAGTTGCTCCAGGGTGGATTTATCCGCATCGCTGGGCACTTTGATGGTTCCCCGCACCTTCCCTTTCACCTGGATCACAACGTCAACGGTGTCCTGGACCAGCGCCTCAGGATCGAGCACCGGCCAATTCTGACGATGGACGCTGTCTGTACCTCCCAGCTGGTGCCACAGCTCCTCAGCCAAATGAGGTGAAAAAGGTGCCAGCAGCCGGATCAGCGTTGACAGAGCCTCAGCCTGAACTGGTGCACGCAGCTTTTCAAGATCAACGGCATTGATGGCGTTGGTGAGCTTCATGAGTTCCGAGATCGCTGTGTTCAGCTGAATGTCGTCCTGAAGGTCTTCGCTGACAGCGGCAATGGCGGTGTGTATCGCGCGACGAATGTCTGTCTCGGTCTCGGTGAGTGGGTCGGGTTGTGGGCCTGGCTGAAGGGAGTCGAGTTGTCCGGCAGCGGATTCCACCAGTCGCCAGATGCGCTGCAGAAATCGGAACTGCCCTTCCACATCGGCGTCATCCCATTCGAGGTCCTTTTCCGGAGGGGCTTTGAACAGGATGAACATCCGGGCCGTGTCGGCTCCGTAACGGTCGATCACGGCAGCTGGATCAACGCCGTTGTACTTCGATTTCGACATCTTCTCGAACAACACCTCCAGGGGATCCCCCGTCTCTGGATCTTTCGGTTGATCAGGGTCCGCAACATCCCCGGGGGCCACGTAGCGACCAGTGCTCGGATTGCGGTACGTCGTCCCCTGCACCATTCCCTGGGTGAGAAGCCGATCGAATGGTTCATTCACATCCAGAAGGCCCCGGTCCTTGAGGGCCTTGGTGAAAAACCGGGAATAGAGCAGGTGAAGAATGGCGTGCTCGATGCCACCCACGTATTGCTGCACCGGCAACCAGCGGTTTGCTGCCTCTCGACTGAACGGTGCATCGGTGTTGTGCGGATCGGCGAATCGCAGGAAATACCAGGAGGAGCACATGAACGTGTCCATGGTGTCGGTTTCCCTGCGACCGGGCTTTCCGCAGTTGGGGCATGGCGCATTGACCCACGACTCCTGTTGTCCGAGCGGTGAGCCACCCTTGCCGGAGAGATCGATTCCGCGTGGCAGCTCAACCGGCAACTCTTCGCGGGGCACCGGCACTGCGCCGCATTCCTGGCAATGGATGATCGGAATCGGACAACCCCAGTAGCGCTGGCGTGAGATCAACCAATCCCGAAGGCGATAGGTCACCTTCGCGGCCGCCCAGCCTGCGGCTTCCCCCTTCCGTGTGATCTCGGCTTTGGCCGCTGTGGACTCCATTCCATCCAGATCACCGGAATTGATCAACACACCGGAATCCGTCCAGGCTTCACCACTGGCGATCGCTGCAGCCGCTCCCTCCGCTTCGATCACCTGCTGAATTGGCAAGTTGTTGCTGCCTGCAAAGCGGATGTCCCTTTGATCGTGGGCCGGAACCCCCATCACTGCTCCCGTGCCGTAATCCGCGAGCACGTAATCGGCGATCCAGACGGGCAAGACCTGGTCCGTCAGTGGATTGATCACGCTGGCACCTATGGCGACGCCTCGTTTTGGACCATCGTCACTGGTTCGTTCCAGTGCACTGAGCCGGGCGACTTCGGCCTGGAAGGTTGTGACGGCTTCGAGGCATTCGGTGCTGGTGAGCTGTTCAACCAGGGCATGTTCAGGTGCCAGCACCACGTAGGAGGCCCCGGCGAGTGTGTCGGGGCGTGTGGTGAAAACAGTGATGGGTGTCGCGTCATGTCCGACCACCTGGAAGGTGATCTCAGCACCTTCGGAACGACCGATCCAGTTGGCCTGCATGGTGCGAACACGCTCCGGCCATCCCTCCAGCTCATCCAGGTCCTGCAGAAGCCGCTCGGCGTAGTCCGTGATGCGAAGAAACCACTGGTTCAGCTGTCGTTGCTCCACCAATGCACCAGAGCGCCAGGAACGCCCTTCGGAGTCCACCTGCTCGTTGGCCAGCACGGTCTGGTCCACCGGATCCCAGTTCACCGTGGCGTTCTTGCGGTAGGCCAAGCCGCCATCGAACAGCTCAACGAACAACCACTGGGTCCAGCGGTAGTAGTCGCTGTGACAGGTCGCCTGTTCCCGATCCCAGTCGATGGACAGACCAAGCCTCTCCAGCTGACCTCGCATCTGCTCGATATTGCGGTCGGTCCAGTCCCCTGGATCGATGTTGCGTTCGATCGCAGCGTTCTCCGCTGGAAGTCCGAAGGCATCCCAGCCCATGGGATGGAGCACAGGCCGGCCGCGCATCCGCTGAACTCGTGCGATCACATCCGTGATCACGTAATTACGTACATGACCCATGTGCAGTGTTCCCGAGGGATACGGAAACATCGACAGGGCATAAAAGCCGTTGTCGTCAACTGTTTCAGGAGTCGAATCCAGACCGTCAGCCTTCCAGCTCGCCTGCCAGCGCTTTTCAATATCGGCAGGGGCGTAACGGCTGTTCACGGGTGAACGAACGGCAGCAAGGCTGAAATCGTGTCACATCAGATGGTTTCAGCCGAGTGAACGAATCACGCAAACCTGGCGTCGGCTGACAAGGGTCGGCCTGCTGCCGGCACTCCGCTCAATCGCCAGGAATTCAGAGTCCTGCCAGATCAGCCGTCCTTCGACTCTCTCCGCTCCGATCACTTCAACACTGATCGGGCTTTGCTCCCGGATCCAGGTTTGAAGCAGCCGCACACCCGGCAGACTGGGATCGAGGGGAGAGGTCTCCATAGGATTTCAGCAAGCGAACGGGTCACCATGCTTCAGTTCAGCAAATATCACGGCCTTGGGAACGATTTTCTGATCCTGGAAGGTCGTCAGGGGCAACTGCCGACTGCCATCACTGAACCCGATCCAGGCTGGGTTCGTCGCGTCTGTGACCGTCGTTTTGGGGTTGGAGGCGACGGGGTGATCCTGGCCTTGCCGCCCCAGGCTGGTGGCGATCTGCGGATGCGCATTTTCAATGCCGATGGCAGTGAAGCGGAGATGTGCGGCAATGGCATTCGTTGTCTGGCGCGTTTTCTTGCGGACAGTGATGGAAATGCGCCCGGATTTTGCTGGTCAATCGAGACTCCTGCAGGTCTGATTCGTCCTGAACTGAAGGACGATGGCCAGCTGCTTGTGGATATGGGGCCACCGTTCCTGGAGCCGGAGACGGTGCCCACGACCTTGCCACTGGTGGATGGTCTGCCTCGCGGTGAGGCTGAACTCCCCGAAGCCCGTCTTGCCGTGGCTGCTGTGGGGATGGGCAACCCGCATGTGGTGGTTCCCGTCGACGATCTGGATGCAATCCCTTTCGATACCTGGGGAGCTGCTTTGGAAGTGCACCCTCTTTTCCCTGCCAAGACGAATGTGCATTTTCTCCGTGTGCATAGCCGTGACCGGTTGGAGATACGTGTCTGGGAGCGAGGTGCAGGTCCAACCCTCGCCTGCGGAACCGGAGCTTGCGCCACGTTGGTTGCAGCGGTCCTTCTGGGTCTATCCGATGACCACGCTGAGGTGATGCTTCCCGGTGGACCTCTTCAGATCGCGTGGCCTGATCGGAGTGGCTCCGTCCTGATGACAGGTCCGGCTGTGGCTTTGTTCGATGGGGTTTTCTCTCCTGAACTGATGCCCGATGGTCTGTACACGACGCAATCACCCGACGCCTCGGTGACACCCTCCGCCAAGCCGAGTGCTGGTCGTGATCAGCCCCTGGATCCTGAGGTGGAAGCCGCCTCTCAGAAGCAGGTTCAGGCATTTCTGGAAAGCACCTCCCTCGATTCATTGCTGCAGTTGGCCAGCGAATCCCTGGAACAACGAACCCGGGCCCGCTTTGAACGTGGAAATCCCTGAGATTTATCTGGATGCCGCGGCCACAACGCCGCCTCTGCCGAATGTGCTCCGCTGCATGGAGCAAGTGCAGCGGGATGCCTGGGCCAATCCGAGCAGCCTCCATGGCCCTGGGTTGATCGCAGCGGAAGCTCTGGGGCGATCTCGAGCACAGATCGCGGCAGCTCTGAACGCTGAATCAGACCAGCTGATTTTCACGTCCGGCGCCACTGAATCAGTTCATCTGGCCCTGTTGGGTGCTTCATCCCAGCAGCCAGCCGGCCGTCTGGTGATCTCCTCAGTTGAACATCCTGCAGTTGAGGCAGCAGCTCGGGTGCTGGTGCAACGGGGTTGGTCGCTGGAACGCTGGCCGGTCGATGCGACGGGTGTCTTGAAGCTGGATCAGCTCGACCGGTTGCTAGCGCCACCGACGCGAATGGTGTCTCTGATCTGGGCTCAGAGCGAGGTGGGAACGCTGCAGCCGTTGCTTCGCATCGGTGCCGCCTGTCGTGAGCGCGGTGTTGTCATCCATACCGATGCAACTCAGTTGTTGCCCCAGGGTTTGATCGATTGGTCGTCCCTGCCCATCGATCTGCTCAGCTTCTCCTCCCACAAACTTCAGGGACCGCGGGGTGTGGGGCTGCTGCTTCATCGACAGGGAGTGATCCTGCAGCCCCTCCAGGGTGGAGGGGGCCAGGAGGGAGGACATCGAGCTGGTACCGAGCCGGTTGCGCTGATTGCTGGGCTTGCGGAGGCGCTGCAGATCCTTCCCCGCTACAACCCTTTCAAGCAGTCGACGCCGCCAGGAGCGACACCGCAGTTAGTGCACTGGAGAGATCGACTTCAGGTTCAGATCGAGGCAATCGAGGGTGTGAAGGTTCTTCATTGGGAGACCACTCCACGCCTTCCCAATCATCTGGCCTGCCTGATCACCACCGCAGGGGGCTCTCCCCTTCCCGGTCGCAGACTTGTTCGTGAGCTGTCGCGCCTCAATGTGGCCTGCAGCAGTGGCAGCGCCTGCCGATCGGGGACGGTTCAGGACAGTGCTGTTCTGAGTGCCATGGGGGTTGAAACAGCCCTACGCCAGTCGCTGCTTCGTTTCAGCCTTGGCCCATGGATTGATCTTGAAGTGCTCGATCAGGTTTCGGAGCGGTTGCAACTCGCGATCCAGGCCAGCGCCTGAGAAGCTGGTTCAACAGTCCAAAGCAAGACTCCGTGTCCGACGCCGCCGACACCGCAACCGATCTTCCGGCGTCTCTGCTTCCACCCGATCTGTTGAAGGCGGAGGCCGATCTGCTTAGGGCCGTCAAGGCCGCGATCGCATCGCCTGATGGAAGTCGGTGGGGAGCCTCCCTGCGCTTCGAGAATCTGCGGCTGTTGCCCGTGGCCTTGCGTCTGGCCGAAGCTCTCATCGCAGTCGATTCCGGTGTGAGGATTCTTTGGCCGGATGCCGGTGCTGCTGCCCTGGCACGGCGAGACGCGCCGCAGCTGGCCTCTGCCATCGCAGATTTCAACCAGTGGTCCTCCCAGCCAGAGTCCGACGCTCTGCTGCTGGTGGTGGGCCCTCAGCCATCGGACTATGACGCGTTCATGGCGCTTTGCGAAACACACCGTGGAGTGGTCGTGATGCTGAATGGGCGCCTGGAAGATGCCGCAGTCGGGATCGGCAGTGTGGCGCGACAACGCCGTCGCGGTTTTGTGTCTTCCTGGCAGCAGGCCTATTGGCTTCAGCCGTTGGATGGTGGTGCTCTGATGCGGGTCTTCCCGGAGGACTGGGCCCTTTTCCGTCAGGATCCAGATGGTTTCCGATGGTTGAGTGCCAGTGCCGATCGGCCTGATCCAGAAAGCCTCAACGCACTTCTGGCCGGTGAAGATCCAGATGGACTCAAACAACAGCTTGGAAACGTTGATCGTTTCCTTGATGGACTGAGCAAGTGATTCGGCGGTTGAAGCCTCTTCAACACCTCCTTAGGGTTTGGGCTGCTGATTCGGTTGGATGACGCGCCGTTTTTCCTTGCGTCAGTTCAAGCTGTTGGATGGTCTGGCCGCCTTTGCGGCGCTGATGGCACTGGGCGGTGCCCTCTGGTCTCCGAAATTGGCCACCGGTTTGGCCCGTGCCACAGGTTCGATGGAAACGGTTGAGCTTTCGGTCGATGTCCGGCATCTCTACCTCGATCAGCCCGAAACGTTCTTTGCTGCAGTCCGCGAGGAAGGAGCAGTGAGCATTGT
>CAJWZN010000001.1 GCA_913050105.1 uncultured Synechococcus sp. | reverse complement strand
TCCATGCCCTCCACCGCCGTTGCCTCAGGTGCATTGAGGGTCGTCATAGGACGTGATCTACCACTTTCAGTGGGACAGAGAATAACCAGCATTGCTCCCTTCGTGAACATTGGGGGCCTCAGTTCAGGATGCGGACGACCTGAAGGCTGATCTGGGACGCGGTGGCCAATCGCTGTCCACAAGGCT
This sequence comes from uncultured Synechococcus sp., assembly GCA_913050105.1. Taxonomy (GTDB): domain Bacteria; phylum Cyanobacteriota; class Cyanobacteriia; order PCC-6307; family Cyanobiaceae; genus Parasynechococcus. The sequence continues at coordinate 37,909 of CAJWZN010000001.1, read as the reverse complement.
TTGCAGCATCTGGATCCAGTGCCGAATCAGAAGCGTCTCGAGAGCGGAACCCAGCTCTGCCGAGGCACCACGGCTGTCACCGATGACACCACTGGATGAAACATCGGAGGTGAGCCAGGCGCACGGTGCAGCACCTTCAAGGGTCCATCCTGAAGGGGCTTTGTGGGATGGCTCGGAGATCTTCAGGCCTTCGGCGGGCCGAGATTCACTCACCAGTGAAGGAGCCAGCCGCTGCATCAACGACGTTTCCGCCAAACCTGCATGCAGCCCATCTGAGAGTTCCGGCTCTGCGATGAGGGACGCCAGACCCTCAACACCACTCCAGAGGAAACAGGGAAGCACCGCCAGAGATGGACAACGCTTGCGCAACTCACGCGCAGCCACCTGCAGAAGGGCAATCTGTCCGCCATGGGCGTTGAACAGGACCAATCGCGTCCAACCCATGGCAGCAAGCTGCTCACCCAGCTCCACAACCATGGAAATCAACAACTCGGACGAAAGGCTGAGGGTGCCTGGAAAACAAACGTGCTCAGGGGAGAAGCCGATGGACTGAATAGGCAAACGCCAGACAGGGGTCTCATCGGGCAGCTTTTCGAGAACTGCATCCAGCAATCGATCTGCAAACAACGCATCGGTGGCGAGCGGCAGATGGGGACCGTGCTGTTCACAAGCACCGAAAGGCCAAACAAGCGTGGCTCGATCGATCGCAACGGCCTGCTCCACCTGCGGCCAGCTCAGCTCACTAAAGCAACGGCGAGTGGAATCCAACGGCATGCTTAGAGCTGATCCAAACCCATCTCTGGCTGTCAGAATGGCCGATCGACGACCCCTGGTCCATGGCCGCAGCAGGCAGTCCCCAGCCCAATCGCCCCAAACCCGCGCGACCGGCATCACAACAGCCGCTGCAGGTGATGAAAATCAACCGGCGAGAGGAGCAGGAGAATCTCCAGCGAGAAGCCGCTGAAGCGCGTGCGGCTGCTGAGGCTGCCGCCGAAAAAGCCCGGCTGCTGGAGGAACGGGCAGGTCTGACAGGGCCACCGAAATCCCGTCAGAGCGAGGCCGAATCCAGCGATGACGATCGCTTCGACATGGGTGCCATGGAAGGCATGACCATGGCCGATCTTCTGGCATCGCCCGATGAGAAACCTCGTCGTAATGAGCCAGCGCAGAACCGCAGCGTCGACGATTTCGATTTCGACGAAGAGGCTTTCCTTGCCGCGCTGGATGCCAATGCTCCCGTGGGGACCACAGGTGAGGTGATTCAAGGAACGGTCATCGCACTCGAAAGCGATGGCATTTACGTCGACATCGGCGGCAAAGCTCCCGGCTACATGCCCAAGAGCGAAGCAGGCCTTGGTGTCGTCACCAACCTGAGGGAGCGCTTCCCCAAGGGTCAGAAGGTCGACGTACTGGTGACTCGGGAGCAGAACGCCGATGGCATGGTCACCATCAGCTGTCGTGCGCTTGAGCTACGCAAAAGCTGGGACAAGGTGAAACTGCTTGAAAAAGACGGCAAAGTTGTCCAGGTGATCATCACCGGTTTCAACCGTGGTGGAGTCACCTGCGATCTGGAGGGCCTCAGAGGCTTCATCCCCCGCTCCCAGCTTCAGCAGGGAGAGAATCACCAGGAGATGGTGGGTAAGACCGTCGGCGTAGCGTTTCTCGAGGTCAACTCCGAAACCCGGAAGTTGGTTCTGTCTGAAAAGCGCGCTGCCGTGGCTGCTCGCTTCCAGGATCTCGAGGTTGGTCAGTTGGTCGAAGGCCAGGTGGCAGCCGTCAAGCCCTACGGCCTGTTCATCGATTTAGGCGGGATCAGCGGACTGCTGCATCAATCCGCCATAACAAACGGCAGCCTTCGTTCCATTCGGGAAGTATTCGATGAAGGGGAGCGCGTGCAGGCTCTGATCACCGAACTGGATCCTGGCCGCGGCCGCATCAGCTTGAACACAGCCCTCCTTGAGGGACCTCCCGGCGAACTGCTGGTGGAAAAGTCCAAGGTGATGTCTGAGGCAGCCGACCGTGCAAAGCGGGCCCAGAGCGTTCTCAAGCAGCAGGAACAGGACGCCGGATGACACCAGCCGCAGCCAACTCGGCAGCTTCTCTGGGAACGGACTGGGAGCTCGACTTCTACTCAAGACCGATTCTTGAATCCGATGGCCGCAAACGATGGGAGCTGCTGATCACAGCCACCCCGAATGCTGAAGCACCTGGCGAACCGTTCCGCTTCGCAAAACGCTGCCCCTCAGGTGAGGTCAACTCCCTCTGGTTGTCTTCTGCCCTCAAAGAAGCCCGCGAAGCAGCCCTGAAATCGGGGTTGGTGGCGCCACGAAGACTGCGCTGCTGGCGAAGCTCAATGCGGACGATGGTCCAGAGGGCTGCTGGAGAGCTCGATCTAGAAATGATCTCCAGTCGCCGCACCTACGCGTTGCTGGACTGGTTGCAGCAGCGGGAGCAAGAGGTCTACCCCCAGGAGGAGGGATTCATGGCCGGCCCTCTGGCCCCACCTCCAGCATCGGTGACCACTCCTGCGGTGCCACTGCCGGAAGAGGTTCAGGGTGATGCCTGGTCATGGGCGGCCCTGCCAGCACAACTCCTGCGAGAGGCCAGTGAATGGCCGATGGGTTTCAGCGGTCTGCTTCCGCTTCCCGATTCGGTTGAAGACAACCAACCGGTCCCTGGATTACGACTATTCAGCAGCAGCCGAGCCCTGGCCATGGCCGGTTGGCTGGGGGGACTCGAACCCGTTCGTCTTCTGGTGGAAGGTCGTCAGCTGGTGCTGGAGGCCGGTCAGGACGACCGATGGCTGGTGAGCGACCTTGATGCCAAGGCTGGGGAAGCAATTTCAAACGCCCTGGCTGAATCAAAGGAGATCGGCAAAGGGCTGCAATTCATTGCCATTCAGGCCAGTCCGCAGGAACAAGCCTTCGCTGGATTCTGGATGATGCGTGACATCGCCACACTGTGAGGGGAGCGGCTCCAGCAGAAACGGGGCCAGGGCCTTTCGCTCGACCGGACGGCAGTTTCAATGAACTGGACGGCTGGACCTGGATCGGCTGCTACGGCGGCTACTACCTCCAGTCAGACGCACTCGCCCGCCAGGGCTTCGAGCATGGCTTCTTCACCCGACTCTGGAGCGGACGGGATCCTGAGGAACTGTCGGGCTACATCAGTGTGAGTACCAGTGTTCACCGGCCGCAGCAGATTCACAGTGGCCTCGTACTGGAGGCGGACCAGGCCTGTGGAGCGCCCTGGCCGGAAGCAGACGGCCTTGTGAGCAACCGCGGTGGCCAGAGCCTGTGGGTGTGCGGTGCAGATTGCACTCCGGTGTTGATCGCCGATCCCCTAACTGGGCACACGGCTGCCTGCCACGCCGGGTGGAGAGGTGTCGCGGCCCATATCCTGCCCTCGGCGGTGGAACAGCTGGAAGCACGGGGAGCCAGGAGAAAGGACCTTGTTGTGGCCCTTGGCCCAGCAGTCAGTGGGGCTCGCTATCAGGTTGGCGATGACGTTGTCACAGCAATTGCTGCCAGCTTTGGCTCCATCTCCGATGGGCGAACTGCTCTTGTCGAGGCCGGGGCTGTTCAGGTCGACCCTGAGCCCGATCGATACAGATTCGATCTGCGCCTGGCCACCGTTCTCCAACTCGAGGATTCAGGGGTGAACCCGGCCAATATCAGCAGCTGCCCCCTCTGCACAGCGAGTGAACCTGAGCTGTTCCATTCCTGGCGCAGGGACCAAGTCAAGGCTGTTCAATGGAACGGGATCGTGAGTCAGGCCGAGGAGTCCGGCACGACCTTGAGGAGCTGAAGCGCTACCGCCTCCGCCGCACGAATTCCGTCAATTCCTGCCGAGAAAATGCCACCGGCATAGCCAGCCCCCTCTCCTGCGGGGATCAATCCAGCCGTATTCAGCGATTCCATCCGGTCGTCACGCGGAATACGCACCGGTGAGGACGTGCGCGTTTCCACGCCAGTCAGAACCGCGTCGGGATGGTCGTAGCCCTTGAGTCGAAGCGCAAAAGCTGGTATGGCCTCCCGTATCGCGGCGATGATCGGTGCTGGCAAAGCCGTCTCGAGATCCGCGGGAGTGATCCCCGGCTGATAGGACGCCGCGATCGCGCCGAGTTCCTCGGACGGTCGCCCCGCCACAAAATCCTCGAGACGTTGGGCTGGAGCGGCATAGGTGCCTCCACCCAGCTGGAACGCTCTGGCCTCAAGATCCCGCTGCAAAGCAACACCGGCGAGGGGATCCCCGGGGTAACGGGCATAGGGGGCCAGATCCTCGGGCTCGAGATTCACGACAAGACCACTGTTTGCATTGCGCTCATTGCGGGAGTGTTGGCTCATGCCGTTGGTCACAACGCGCCCCTCCTCTGAAGTCGCACCAACAACAAAGCCACCAGGACACATGCAGAAGCTGTAAACGCAGCGCCCATTCCCGGCGTGATGAACAAGTTTGTATTCGGCGGCACCCAGACGGGGATGACCAGCCTGTTCCCCCCAGCGGGCATGATCGATCAGCTGTTGAGGATGCTCAATCCGCAGCCCCACCGAAAAAGGCTTGGCCTCGAGCCTGACGCCCACTTGCTCAAGCATGCTGAAGCAATCACGAGCCGAATGACCAGGGGCGAGCACCACATGCCGCGTCGGCAGAATCGTGCCGTCTGCAAGCTCAAGCCCCACCAGTTGCCAGGGTTTGGGGGCTTCCGAACAAGGGGCTAGTTGCAGACGCACCACTCGGCTGCCGAAACGAACCTCGCCGCCTAGTTGCTCGATCCGCGCCCGAAGGCCGCGCACAACCGTTGCAAGTTTGAACGTGCCGATGTGGGGATGGTGGCGGGTCAGGATCTCGTCATTGGCACCACATGCCACGAGCTCTTCCAGCACCTTTCGGCCGTAGTGCTCGGGATCACTCACCTGGCTGTAGAGCTTGCCATCGGAGAACGTGCCGGCTCCGCCTTCCCCGAACTGAGCATTGGATTCAGGATCAAGGTCTCGCTGCCCCCGCCAGAAAGCGAAGGTCTGAAGGGTGCGTTCCTTCACCGGCTGGCCGCGTTCCAGCAGCAGAGGGCGAAAGCCCATCTGCGCCAGCAGAAGAGCCGCGAAATAGCCACAGGGGCCAGCTCCAACCACCACCGGTTGAAATTCAGGACGCGGTGGAAACCCTGCCGGCGCATGACCCACGGATCGATAACACGTGTCGGGAGCGGGGCAGACCTTGGGATTACGGGCATGCTTCCGGCTCAGGGCAGCCTCTCCCTTCACACGCACATCCATGCTGTAAATCAGCTGAATGCGATCGCGTCGGCGTGCATCAACGCTGCGCTTCACCAGGTGCTGCTCCAGCAGATGTTCAGGCGGGATTCGCAAATGACGCAACAGGGCCTGGTTTAAGTCGTCATCGGTGTGATCCAGCGGCAGCCGCAGTTCACTCAGTCGCAGCATCAGTGCGGTTCAGCCCAGCCACCATTCGACCAGATGAGCCGCTCTGCAGCACGACGCAACCGCTTGAAACACGACGGGAGGACAACGTACAGAGCCCACCTTGTCGAGAGACCGACAGACGAATCCGAGCGAATGGAACAACCCTGCCCCGTCAAGTCAAGGAATTTTCTCGCTCCTGTCTGGATCCGTCTGACCCGATTCATTGCTGAGCCACTGGGCTCCTAAGCCGGCCAACAGAAGTGCCACTCCGATGGAGGCTGCCAGACCACGATTGTCAGCAGCGGGACCCTGCCCCCAAATGGCGGTGGCCAGAAAAGCCCCCCCAAGGAGCAGGCATGGAACCAGAACAATCCCCTTGGCGATGCGATTGTCCGCCATCAAGACACCTCTGACTGACAGCTGTCGACGGCCAGAGATGCTGCCACCAAACCAGTGCTGAGGTCAGTCGGTTCGCCAAGGGGAGTCACCCTGGCCAGCAGCTGACCGTCCAGGGAGCCGACCGGACGCAGATTGACCCGGCGACGACGCGGCAATTGATCCCTAAGCCACCTGACCGCCTCATCTTCAAGGACCGGATCCACAGCCGCGCACGCCAGTACAACGGTGTAGGTGCGATTGCGATCTCCCACCTGAAGCAAGGAGCTGGAGCGGACCTGAAGCACTTCCGCAGCGCTGACTGGTGCTGCCAGCAACAGCAGAGATAAACCGATCAGAAGTGCACGGATCACTGGGGAGCTGGAGCCGGAAGGCCCACCATCTCAGCATTGCTCTTGCCAGGGGGAACCATCGGGTAACAGTTTTCACCCCGGCGCACATGCACATCGATCAGCATTGGCCCAGGAGACTGAAGAGCTGCTGCCAGATCACTCTGAAGATGATCCCGCTCGGTGATCTTGACCCCATCCACACCGAAGGAGCGAGCCAGAGCGGTGAAGTCAGGCATTCCGTTCAACATGTCCGATGCTGAATAACGCTCGTCGTAGAAGCTTTCCTGCCATTGGCGAACCATGCCCTGCCATTGGTTGTTGACGATCACCACCTTCACCGGAAGGCGATACGCCGCCAGAGTTCCTAACTCCTGGATATTCATCAGGATGCTGGCATCGCCTGCGATGCAGACCACCTGCCGATCCGGCCATGCCACCTGAGCTCCCATGGCAGCAGGCATGCCAAAGCCCATTGTTCCGAGCCCTGCACTACTGATCCAGCCCCTGGGACCGTTCCGCAGATATTGAGCAGCCCACATCTGATGCTGCCCGACATCGGTGGTGACGATGGCCTGGGGTGCGAGGTCCCGAACGGCCAAAAGCACTTCCTGGGGATAGATCGGCCCTTCCGCAGGTGGAATCGCGAGGGGATAACGCTGCTTCCACTCAGCAATGGTCTGCAACCAGGACGAGGTCCGGGGTTCGACGGACCGCTGAAGGCTCAGGGCCACGAGCCGAGTGAGGCTGAGGCCAAGATCGCCCAGCACTGCAACATCGGCACGCCTTGTCTTCCCGATTTCCGCCGGATCGATTTCAAAATGCACCACCCGGGCCTTGGGTGCAAACGTGTCGAGCTTGCCGGTGACACGGTCATCGAATCGAGCACCAACGGCGATCAGCAGGTCGCAATCGGTGACGGCGAAATTCGCAAACGCCGTGCCATGCATCCCGAGCATGCCCACCGAGAGGGAGTGGTTCTCGTCAAAGGCTCCCTTGCCCATCAACGTGGTGGTGACCGGGAGTTGATAACGCTCGGCCAGCACTTGAAGATTGTCGTGAGCAGCGGCGGAGACAGCGCCACCACCGACGTAGAGGAGAGGGCGTTCAGCCTGTTCGATCAGGTCAAGAGCCGCTGCAACGGAACGGTCTTCGGGGGGCTGCGGCTGGCGGAAACCACGAGGGACGACAGAGCCAGGAGCGACCGGTGTGTACTGGAACATCTCCTGACCAACATCCTTGGGGATATCGATCAGAACCGGGCCGGGACGACCACTTGCAGCGATAACAAAGGCTTGGGCCACAATCGAGCCGAGGTCCGCCGGATCACGCACAACCCAGGAGTGCTTCACGATCGGAAGGGTGATGCCAAAAATGTCGGTCTCCTGGAAGGCATCAGTGCCGATCGCAGGACGAGGGACCTGACCGGTTATGACCACCATCGGCACCGAATCCATCTGGGCCGTGGCTATTCCGGTGACCAGATTTGTGGCCCCTGGACCGGAGGTGCCAAAGCAGACCCCAACCTTGCCTGTGGCTCGGGCATAGGCGTCGGCCGCGTGGGTGCCGGCCTGTTCATGCCGCACCAGGATGTGTTTGACCCAGCCCTGATCCTCTGCGATGTGCAGGGCGTCATAAATGGGCAGGATTGCCCCGCCCGGATAACCGAAGATCGTCTCCACACCATGGAGTCGCAGAGCATCCATCAGTGCCTCAGCACCTGAGATCGTGCGTGGTTCAACCGATTCCTGCCCGCCGATGCCCGTTGGTGCGGAGGTGAGGGTCACGGCAGTTGGTCGGGGTTGACCCTCAAGATTAAGGGCCTTTAGGGACGATTGCCCGTCGGCCGCGAATCATGGCTCTGAGGATCTGTGCAGGGTCGAGCCAGCGACCGGAATGACGGATCCCCCAGTGAAGATGAGCTCCGCTGGTACGACCGGTCAGACCCACCTGACCGATGACCTGTCCAGCGTTCACCCACTGATCTGGACGCATTCTCTGCCGACGCAGATGGCAATAAATATGGTGGTATTCGCCTGAAGCAATCACGACTCCGATGCCACACGACTGATCGTGGATGGTTTCGATGACAGTGCCGTGCCACCAGCTCAGAACGGGGGAACCAAGGGGTGCGGCGATGTCAAGACCGTTGTGGGGACGAAGGATTCCATCAGCCGCTCGCCGCATACCGAAATGGCTGGTGTAACCCTCAAACACAGGGATCGGAAAGCTTCCCTCACTCCACCGATCCGCTCGTGCAGGTGATGCTGCTGTCAGACAAACCGCCAGCAACAGCGACCGAAACAGCTCAGAGAAGTCCGAGAGCGTGCAATGGGCCACGCCCACCGATCAGTTCCAGGAGAAAGGCTGAAAAGCCGAGCATCGCCAGGCGACCATTCCAGACTTCGGAGCTGTTGTTCCATCCCCACTCCCACTTTTCCTGGGGGTAAAGCTTGACCGTGTTGGGGAGTTCGGCAGCCGCATCGAGACTGACCTCCGGACCATCCAGGCTGGTGGTGACCAGATCGGCAAGACCTTCAATGAACGGCGCATAGGTGTCGAGAGCTCGTACCCGACGGAAATTCACAACGCCAGCTTCAGTGGCCAGCTCGCGGTATTCGATATCAATTTCCTCGAGGGTTTCGATGTGCTCGCTGACGAAACTGATCGGCACAACGACGAGGTCATTGACCTTGGCCTCTCCAAGCTCTTCCAGCGCCTCTTCGGTGTAGGGCTTCAACCACTCCACAGGGCCTACCCGACTCTGATAAGCGAGTGTGTGCGGATTGGCATGACCCATCACTTCAGCGAGCTTGGCCATGATCAAGTTCGTGCAGGATTCGATGTGGGTCTGATAGGGGTCGCCGGCCTCTTCCACATAACTCTTGGGAACGCCGTGGGCACTGAAGAACACGTGCGCCTTGGCTGGGTCATCGCTGTTGCGAACTTCCTCAGCGATGAGTTCAGCCATCGCCTGCACGTAGCCCGGATGATCAAACCAACTGCGAATGCATCGGATCGGGAGTTTTTCAAAATCTGAATCCCCGTTCCGCAGCCGCTGCAGTTCACGGAAGCTGGAACCGCTGGTACTGATTGAAAAGTGGGGATACAGCGGAAGCACAACCACCTCATCCACCCCGTCTGCCTTCATGTCGGCAACGGCAGATTCAGTGAACGGGTGCCAGTAACGCATCGCGACGTACGTGGTCGCATCGACACCACGCTGGCGAAGGAGGCTCTGCAGTTCACGGGCTTGCTGCTCCGTGATGCGCCTCAGGGGTGAGCCTCCACCGATGGAGCGGTAGGCCTTCTGTGACTTGCCACTGCGCAGTGTGCTGATCAGCCAAGCCAGGGGCTTCTGAAGAGCAGGGCTGGGGAGCCGAATGATCTCCGGATCTGCGAAGAGGTTGTACAGGAACGGTCCGACGTCCTGAATCCGCTCTGGTCCACCCAGATTCAGTAGAACAACGCCGACGCGTGACATACAGAACCCTGCAGTTAAGGGGGTTGAGCGTAACCCGCACTAACGGCATGGTGAGTAGCCGATGAGCATCGGATGGAACTGAAATGCGCGTTGGACCTGATCAACCGCCGCCTCGCGGATGAAGGTCATCCGCTGCGGGTGGAACAGAGGGGGCAAAAACTCAACCTGAGGGGTCGCTTGCCCGATCGACGCAATCCGGACGTTGAGCGCGTGCAACGGCTGAGTCTGGGGCTGACAGCTGATCCCGAGGGGCTGCGGGATGCCGAGCACGCATTGCGTCAAGTGCAGCGACAGCTGCAGCGCAGACAATTCAACTGGGAGGACTGGAGCCCTGGGCGAAGCAATGCTTCTACCCCTGATCTGGAGAGTGCCGTTCAATCTTTCAAGCAAGCTTTCTTCACAGATGCCCGTCGTCGTCGCAACCCGTCGGGCAGCCGCACCACCTGGAGCAGCGCATACCGGCCCTATTTGAGACGCGTGCAATCTTTTGCGGGACACCAGCCGATCAGCAGCAGCCTGCTGATGGAGACCCTGGAGAGTTATGCCGACGGAAGTCGAAGCAGGCAGCAATGCGCCACAGCACTGGCAGCGCTTGCTCGCCATCTTGAAATCCCCCTGCCGGAGAACTGGCGTCAGGAGGCCGGGGGCTATGGCCTACACAAAGCCCGCTTCCGCCAGTTACCCAACGATGCCCAGATCCTCGAAGGGGTGATGAATATCCCGAACCCCGCCTGGCGGCTGGTCTACGGGCTGATGGCGACCTACGGGCTGCGCAACCACGAAGTTTTTTTCTGCGATCTGAGCAGCCTGAGCAGATCAGGAGATCGGGTGATCCGGGTGCTGCCCACAACCAAGACCGGTGAGCATCAGGTCTGGCCTTTTCAGCCTGACTGGGTCGATCTGTTTGGTCTCAACGTGCTCAGCACTGATTTCAAGGCGTTACCAGCCATCCAGACCGATCTGCGCGTTACAACGCTGCAGCAGGTGGGCCGCAGGGTGAGCGAACAGTTTCGCCGCTATGCCTTGCCGATCACGCCCTATGACCTGCGTCATGCCTGGGCGGTGCGCACGATCCACATCGGCCTTCCAGACACGGTCGCCGCCAGAATGATGGGGCATTCCGTGGCGATTCATACCCGTACTTATCACCACTGGATCACCCGCCGCGATCAACAGCAGGCGGTGGACGCTGCTCTTGCTCGACAGGGCGCCTGAACATCATTTGGAGACATGACGTCTTTTCTACGCCCACTGGCATACCGCCACCGCTGGATCTACGACACGGTCACCGCTGTCTCAGCCCTGAGCGTGGGAGGAGTGTCCAGGCTTCGGGGCCTGGGCGTTGACGCTCTGCAAAGGCAACTGAGCCCAGGTTCAGCCGTCCTGGACCTCTGCTGTGGCAGTGGGGAGGCAGCAGCCCCCTGGCTCGCAGCCGGTTTTTCGGTCACAGGTTTGGACATTGCTCCAAGGGCTTTGGACCTGGCTGCCATCCGTCATCCAGGGATGCATTTGGTGGAGGGCCTGGCGGAAGACCCACCTCTGGCTGCTGAAAGCTTTGCAGCAGTGCAGCTCAGCGTTGCGCTTCACGAGTTCCCTCGCAAGGAGAGAGTGCGGGTCTTAACCAGCTGCCTGCGGCTTCTGAAGCCAGGTGGATGGCTGGTTCTGGTGGACCTTCATCCCGCTGGTCCATGGCTGAAGCTCCCCCAGCAGCTGTTCTGCGCTCTGTTCGAAACCGACACGGCGACCGCCATGCTGGAGGACGATCTGGTGTCTCAGCTCAGCGAGCTCGGGTTCTGCAGCGTGCAGCAGGAGCTTCTGGCCGGGCAAGCCCTGCAACGAATCACTGCCCGAAAACCCCCATCCGCCCAACCATGACCGCGAAGGACCTCGACCAAACCGCCGCCAGCCTGGGCATGGGCGGGCGAGTGTCACCGGAAACCGACGAGGCCGGCTACCGCAAACGGATGGAACGGCGCCAGCAGGTGCAGAAGCAGCGTGTGGAGGAACGCAACAAGGAAAAGGGCCTTGTGCTGGTGTTCACCGGCCACGGGAAGGGAAAAACCACTGCTGGGCTTGGGCTTGTGCTCCGCACGCTCGGCCACGGTGAACGGGTTGCAATCGTTCAGTTCATCAAGGGAGGCTGGGAGCCAGGGGAGGCACGGGCCCTGCGCGCCTTCGGGGATCAAGTGAGCTGGCACGCCCTCGGGGAAGGTTTCACCTGGGAGACCCAGGACCGCGAACGGGATCAGCAGCTGGTTGAAGAGGCGTGGGATACCGCCCTTGGCTATCTGAGAGACGCAACTGTGAAACTTGTGCTGCTGGACGAACTGAATGTGGCTCTCAAGCTCGGATACATCACCCCTGAAACCGTGATCACTGGACTGAAGGAACGTCCGGAACTCACCCATGTCGCAGTCACCGGCCGAGGAGCTCCCAAGCCTTTGCTGGACCAGGCAGACCTGGTCACGGAGATGACCCTGGTGCATCACCCCTTCCGGGAACAGGGCGTCAAGGCACAGGCAGGCATTGAGTACTGAGGGAAACGTCGACCTCAGTCCAGAGCCGAAGCCTCCAGGTCTTCGTTCAACCGGCGCGACGCATCTGTCAGAACAGACAAACCGCTGATGAGAAGAGCTCGATAAACCACAGGGTCTTTCCAACAACCTGGCTCCCGGCTGGCCCGCTCCAGAGCTGAAAGTGTGAGCCTCGCCATCACACCGCTGTGGCTCGATTCGATCTCCGGCATCCAGAGCTGGTGGCTGCTCCATGCAAGCGAGAGAGGAGGGCACTGGCCAGTGCTTGCTACTGTCAATTGGATCTGGGGCACAGATGACCTATACCCGTGTGCTGCTGAAGCTCAGCGGCGAAGCTCTGATGGGTAATCAGGGTTACGGAATCGATCCAGCCATTGTTCAGTCCATCGCGTCGGACGTCGCCAAGGTGGTGGCAGGTGGGACCCAACTGGCCATCGTTGTCGGCGGCGGCAACATTTTCCGTGGATTGAAAGGATCGGCCGCCGGGATGGAGCGGGCCACGGCCGACTACGTGGGGATGCTGGCCACGGTGATGAACGCGATCACCCTGCAAGACGGACTGGAGCGAGCGGGAGTTCCGACACGCGTGCAAACGGCCATCGCCATGCAGGAAGTGGCAGAGCCCTACATCCGGCGCAAAGCGATGCGGCACCTGGAGAAAGGACGGGTGGTTGTGTTCGGAGCTGGATGCGGAAATCCGTTTTTCACCACCGACACCACGGCGGCCCTGCGGGCAGCAGAGATCAACGCTGATGTTGTGTTCAAAGCCACCAAGGTTGATGGGGTCTACGACAAAGACCCGGCGAAGCATGCAGATGCTGTTAAACACGAGCATCTGAACTATCAGGACGTGTTGAGCGGCGAACTGGGGGTCATGGACAGCACCGCCATCGCCCTATGCAAAGACAACAACATCCCGATCGTTGTGTTCAACCTGTTTGAACCTGGCAACATCGGCAAAGCCGTTGCTGGAGAACCGATCGGATCCCGTATCGGCAATCCCGCCTGAATTCACGACGCCGTCACCCGAGATCACCATGTCGACCAAGGACCTCGAAGCCAGCATGCGCAAGTCGGTGGAGGCCACCCAGCGCAACTTCAACACAATCCGAACCGGCCGGGCCAATTCATCTCTGCTCGATCGAATCAATGTCGAGTACTACGGGGCAGATACACCGCTGAAGTCACTGGCAACCCTGTCGACACCCGACTCCCAGACCATTCAGATCCAGCCCTTCGACATCAGCTGCCTGGCGGGGATCGAAAAGGCAATCGCCATGAGCGAACTCGGCTTCACCCCCAACAACGACGGCAAGATCATCCGCATCAATGTGCCCCCGCTCACCGAGGAACGACGCAAGGAATTTTGCAAGCTCGCCTCCAAATACGCCGAGGAAGGAAAGGTGGCACTGCGAAATCTGCGTCGTGATGCGATCGACAAGATTAAAAAGCAGGAAAAAGAGGGGGATTTTTCCGAAGACCAGAGTCGTGATGAACAGGACGCAGTTCAGAGGGTCCTCGACACATTCATTGCTGAACTGGAGAAGCACCTTGCCGACAAGGAAGCTGACATTCTCAAGGTTTGAGCGGCAGTCCTGAACGGTTTCGCGATGTGGTCATCGTCGGGGCTGGAGCCGCTGGTGCAGCAGCAGCGGCTCACCTGTCTCGAGGTGGGCACGATGTTGTGCTGCTTGAGCGCGACGCTGAGCCGAGAATCAAACCTTGTGGCGGCGGCATGGCCGCCTCGGTGCAGCAGTGGTTCCCCTTTTCTTTGGAACCGGCTGTCGAACAGGTGGTCCGCCAGGTTGATTTCAGCTGGTGCCTGGGTGATCCAGTGGTGGCTGAGCTTCCCGGTGAATCACCGTTCTGGATCGTGCGTCGCGAACGGTTGGATCAGCTGCTGACTGATCAAGCGAAACAGGCCGGAGCCGAATGCTGTGTTGGAACAACAGTGACCGACATCAGTCGGGGTAACGACCACTGGAGCGTTACAGCAGCTGATGGCCGGCGATGGCGAGCTCGATCAGTCGTCATTGCTGACGGCTCGGAATCTCCTTGGCCCCAACGGCTCGGCCTGGGAGCCAAGCGCGTTCAGACAGCAACCACCATGTCGGTTCGACTGGAGGGGCAGGGCAAGTTGAAAAATGGGACCACACGCTTCGAGTTCGGTTTGGTGAAGCAGGGTTTCGCCTGGGCATTCCCAGTCGCAGGAGGCGTGAACATCGGTGTTGGCAGCTTTATCGGCAAACAGGACGCCGATCCTGAGCAGGTCTTGGCGCAACTTCTTCCTGACCTGGGCTTCCCCCCCGATGCAGGCCTTCGTCAGAGCGGACAGTTACGTGTTTGGAATGGCCATCACCGTCTCAACGGCAACGGAATTGTGGTGGTTGGGGACGCTGCATCGCTCTGCGACCCATTCCTGGCAGAAGGATTACGCCCTGCCCTGATGAGTGGCTGTGAAGCTGCACTGCATCTCGATCGCTGGCTTCGTGGAGAAAGCAGTGATTTAAGGGGTTACACCACCGCCATGCGACAACGGTGGGGCGAATCGATGGCCTGGGGGAGGCGCATTGCACAGGTCTTTTATCGCTTTCCTGGACTCGGATACCAGCTGGGGATCAAGCGACCCACAGCACCACGCCGCATTGCTCAGATCCTCTCGGGTGAGATGGGATACGGCGACATCGCCCAGCGAGTGATCAACCGGCTGCTGCTGCAGCGGAGCTAAAGCTTCAGTACCAGTTGTTGCGTTCCATCGTCATGCCTGGTGGAACGCCTACGACGACGGTTTGTCACCGGCTTCAGACCAGCCTTGCGAGATCCATGCTTTCGTTGAATGGCATCGGCGTGTTGACCAAAACCAGCGGAGCGGCGAATCTCCCAGATCCGATCCTTCGCAATCTGCATTGATGCGGTGACATCAACAATCGGTTCAGGCATTCCACCGCCCAGAGCCCAGGGCTCATGGAGATGAATCGCCGGCACATCGCGGAGCTCCGGGCACCACTGTCGAATGAACTTGCCTTCAGGGTCATGATCCTGTCCCTGTTTGATCGGGTTGTAGATCCGGATCGTGTTGATCGACGTACTCCCTGATTGCATCTGGCATTGGCTCCAGTGAATGCCGGGTTCGTAGTCGACAAACAGACGGGCCAGGTGCAGGCCGGTTTCACGCCAAGGCAGCCAGAGGTTGTAGCTCGCGAACGACATCAACATCGCCCGCATCCGGAAGTTGATCCAGCCATGGGCCTGCAGAGCGCGCATGCAGGCATCCACAAATGGCACCCCGGTACGTCCATCGCACCATGCCTCCATCCGCTCGACATCGCTTTGACGAATGCCGCGCATGAACGGATGGAAATCGCTGAATTCAATTGCGGGCTGATCCTCCAGCTTCTGAATGAAATGACAATGCCAGTGCAGCCGTGATTCGAAACTGCGAATGCCGCGTCCGCTGTGAGAGCGACTGGTCTGAAGCACTTCTCTCATTGAGAGGCAGCCCCAGGTGAGATAGGAGGACAGACGCGAACACCCCTTGAAAGCAGTGTTCGGGCTGGACATGGCTCGTTGGTACCGCGGCGCCCGGCAGCGAAGAAAATCGTCGAGCTCGCGGAGTCCGGTCGAACGACCACCGATCTGACGCTGAGGGCATGGATCGTTCGCAAGCTCTTGGCAGGGCTGCTCTGGGATCACACCCGGATCAATCAGGTCGAGACGCTGGAGCGAGAGAGGAGCTGCAACAAGTGGCTCTGCCATTTGATTTTCCCAGCATTGAGCCCAACCGTTGCGGGACTTCATCCGGCGAACAACACCGAACTGCGGGATCTCCATCCAAGGGATACCGTTCATACGAGCCCAGGCTGCAACGCGCTTATCACGCTGATAAGTCCAGCCGTTACCGGTCTCTTCATGGCTCCAGAGGCACGCAACACCGAATTGACGCCTGGCACGTTCCAGCACCTCCACCACATCGCCTGCACGAACCACAAGGGGCTGACCCAACGCCGCGGTCGACTCACGCAACTCCAGCAGCGACTCACGGCAGAACATCCACTGACGCTCAGAAACATCCGGCTGGCACCACAGCTCGGGCTCAACAACAAACAACGGCATGAGCGGGCCGCGTGCGGCTGCTTCGACCAAAGGCCTGTGGTCAACGGTGCGCAGATCACGTTTGAACCAGACGATCTGCAGCGCTGTCATTCACTGCCCTTCAACAGATCAGTTTCTAATGGATCTATGTCTTTAACCACTTGCTTTTGGTTCAAAGACAGCTCTAGTCAATGCTTGGCTCCATGCCGTTCCACAACCGAGACCGAACCTTGGAGCGGAATCCAGCAATGTCCAGATGTCCCGTCATCCAGGCTGCTCCAAGGAAACAGATCATCTGAAGACCAAACACAACTCCATAGGCTCCAGAAGCATCACCGCCATTCAACGTCCTGAACAAGGTCAGCAACCCACCGCCGCTGATGATGGCCAGGCCGGACGAATAGGCATAGCCCGCACCCCAAATACCAAGCAGAAAGCCTGTACGTCCGGGTTGAACAAAACTGAACATCAAGGTGAGGCAAGCGTTAATGCAGACCCCGAGTGACAAGCCAAAAAATGTCACCGCCACCTGAAGCAGGGGGATGGACGCATCCGTTCCCGCAAACAGCATCAAGCCCAAGGCAGAGCTAGCCAGAAAAGCTCCGAATCTGGCCACCCGGATTGTGCCGAAGCGTTGGATCAAGACAAAACCGCTCAGCGCCAGTCCTCCGAAGAATCCCAGTGCAACCAACACGTTGAGAGAGGTGGTCGCACAAATACTCATAC
Source organism: uncultured Synechococcus sp. (assembly GCA_913050105.1). GTDB lineage: Bacteria > Cyanobacteriota > Cyanobacteriia > PCC-6307 > Cyanobiaceae > Parasynechococcus. Next base: position 20,925 of record CAJWZN010000001.1, on the reverse strand, counting down.
CAAATACTGCGGCGCCATATGGCTCCAGCACCGCATCGTTCAAAAACATGCTGAAGGTGAACAGACAGAGCACACCCAGAAAGCGTCCAGCCTCAGGAATGGAACGCAAACGGGTCAGGAGCTGGGGCAGGGCAACGCGCTGTGACTTTGGCGTGGCCTCACCCGCTGGGTACTTCGTCGGAGCAGTGTTGTGACGCTCCACACCAAGAACAGACACCACTCCGACAGCAAGCAAGAGGGGGGGTGTCACGACTGCCAACCGCTCCAGCCCAGCCAGCAAAGCAGGACTGCTTGCACCGGCAGTGCAGGCATCCCCAAACACCTGATTCACCAAAACACTCCCGAACAGGACTCCCAGCAAACGCATCCCCCAAACCACCGAGAGCACCTTGGGTCGTTCCTCTTGCGATATGCAATCGGCAATCAAAGCTGAAAGCGCCGTGCCTCCTGCGGCAATGGCCAGGCCGATGGCAATAAAAACTGCCGTCAACATGGGGATTAACAAGAGAAAAGTCGCTCCTCCTGAACCCTCCACGGCTCTTCCGAGCTGCAACATCAGCTGGCACGCCAGTCCGAACAGCAATGCCAGGGACAGTGAACTGAAAACAATGAAGGGGGTACGACGCAGACGATTGAGAGGAATCCGATCAGAGCGATGACCGAACCACACTCGGGTGAACCCCATCAACTGCTGGGAGCCGATCGCCACAGCCACCAGGACTGCCGGCAATTGAAATTCCGCTATCAGCAGACGATTAAAAAGCCCGAACGCCAGGACCCCAAAAATGCCCAGACCCAGCTGAAATAATCCCAGTTGTAGACCCAGGAACACGGGCCGCCTTCGCATTCAACCAAGAACCAATCAAGATAATTATGCACTTATTGCATAAGCGATTGAACTCGCAGCCAAACAACGCCACATCACGTCGAATGGACTGATTAATCAGGGGCAGACGTCATGCCATCCACACTGATACCCCGTAGGCGTGACTCAATCGAAGCCAAAAGGCCAATCGCAAACATCGGAGCCTCCTGCACGGCAAACAAAAACTTCTCTCGATTCATCACAACAAGACGACAAACACACCTCGCAGTTGCAGTGCTTAAACGGCGGTGGTCCTCCACAACCAACAATCCTGAGCCAAAGTTATGACCAACCTGAATATCTTTATGATGATGCTGATGCGATGAATCAGTCCAGGCAAGTCTGACAGATCTTTCGAAGATTCCAAACATCGTGGAACCTGTTTCGCCGGCTTTAAAAAGAACATCTCCTGACTGAAGGGTGATCAACTCACCCTTGCTTGTCAGAGCACGCATCGTATCCAACGCATGCATCGTGATGGATTGGGTCAGGCTGCAGTCAGCGTCAAAGCTGCGCCGAAGCCACGACGAATATCTTCTTGGGAAAGACGTCCATCATGGTCGAGATCAAGAGCATCAAACACAGCATCACTTCCCAGCCACTCATCACGGGTGATACATCCATCACCATTGAAATCGTTCAGTAGAAATATTTCCTGAACTGCATGGCCGAAAGCGGCTCCTCCCTCCACTTCGGCCAAACGGTGGGCAAGTTGCTGCTCAAGAGTTTCGATTGCCTTACTGAAGCCTTTGATCCCTTCACTCAACTTGTCGGAAGCCATCCGATCATCAACCATCAACGCATCAAAGCGTTCACGATCCACATGAATCTGGTCTTCCTTGCAGCTCGATGATGCGGCATCAAGTTTGCGCTGAAGAACTGCGGGGCTTTCGCGAAGTTGATCAAGAAGTTTGGGGGAAATCGTCAACAGATCGCATCCAGCCAGCTCGGTGATTTCGTCAAGATTGCGGAAGCTGGCGCCCATTACTTCAGTGGTGTAACCGAACGTCTTGTAGTAGTTGAAGATTCGGGTCACTGAAATCACACCTGGATCCTCAGGCCCAGGATATGAATCACGACCTGTATCAGCTTTAAACCAATCGAGAATCCGACCTACGAATGGAGAGATCAAGGTAACTCCAGCTTCAGCGCAGGCCACGGCTTGGCCAAAACCGAATAGGAGTGTGAGGTTGCAATGAATCCCTTCACGCTCAAGAATTTCCGCAGCTTTAATTCCTTCCCATGTCGAAGCAATTTTGATGAGAACACGGTCATTGCTGATCCCGGCATCGTTGTAAAGGCGGATCAACTTCCGACCTTTCTCCACCGTGGCGGCCGTATCCCAGCTCAGCCTGGCATCAACTTCGGTGGACACTCGTCCGGGAACAATCTTGAGAATCTCCTTCCCGAAAATTACGCTGATTTCATCGAGGGCTTCATGCACCACATCCTCCACGGGTGCATTACTACCGATCAGCCGCCTTGAAGAACGAAGAGCTTCATCAATCAAGCTCTGGTAAGCAGGAATTTGAGCAGCAGCAAGAATTAATGAAGGATTGGTAGTTGCGTCTCTAGGTGTAAATTTACGAATCGCCTCAAGATCGCCTGTATCCGCCACCACGACGGTCATCTCGGACAGTTGATCAAGCAGAGAAACCATTGCCACACAGGTCCTGTTATCTACAACGTAGCGGGGTTGGCCGATCCGTCAGCTCATCAATGTCTTGTTCAATTCTGCAGGTTTTGATGGGCTGATCTTTTCGACAACAAGCAGGGCATCAATGATCTGTTTTGCCACTGGTACGGCCACGGTGGAGCCGTAGGCGTGGGCACCCTGTGGCTCATCCACAGCGACAAAAACCACATAGCGGGGTGCCTCGATGGGAAGGGTCGCTACAAAACTGCAGATTTTGGCTCCCGGCAGATAGACCCCGTTCAGAGCTTTCTGAGCCGTTCCTGTCTTGCCGCCGATGCGATAACCCGGCGTCTTCACGCCCACACCACTGCCCTGCTCAACCACCGACTCCATCCAGGACAGCACCGTGGAAGCCACCTCAGGGCTGAGCAGTTTTCGTCCCGATGGTGATGCAGGTGGAGCCAGAGCAGCCCCGGAGCGAAATCCTCTGGTGATGTGGGGACTGACCAACCGACCACCATTGGCCAGGAGCGCATGCAGCTGCACCAGCTTGAGGGGTGTCAAGGCAAACCCCTGTCCGAAGGCGGTCGTCGCCGGCTCGATCGGATGGGTGACGAACTGTTCCTTGCTTTTCAACTGACCGGCAACGGCACCGGGAAGATCAGTATCCGGACGTTGATCAATTTCAAGCCGGTTCATCCAGTCCCAGTACACATCGGTCTTCATCCGGCCCATGGCGCGCACCATGCCGACGTTGCTGGACACCTGGAGGACCTTGGCCAAGCCCACATGCCCATTGGCTTTTCTGTCGTGGTTGCTGATCGGCCAGCCGCCGATGGTGATCCTGCCCGTGTCATGAACCCGATCCTCCGGAGCGATCACTTTCTCCTCAAGCGCTAAGGCCAGATTGATCGGCTTGAACGTTGAACCTGGTTCATAGAGATCCTGAACCGACCACTCGCGGAAGCGAGCCGGTGAAAATCGCCAGTAGCGGTTGGGGTCATAGGTGGGAGTCGATGCCAGCACCAACAGCTCACCATTGGTGACATCCATGACGATCGCAGCGCCCTTCTTGGCTTTCCATGTCGCAACCTGCGCCGCAAGAGCTTTCGCCGCCAGTTCCTGCAGACGTGCATCGAGTGTCAGCTGGAGGCGTAGATCATCGCCATAAAACGCTCCAGGGTTGAGATCATCAGGGAGCGGGGTGCCATCGGCTCCCCTGCGGAGACGTTGAGATTGTTCATGCCTGAGAAGGTCGTCGTGGCGACTCTGCTCAAGCCCCGCCTGGGGGACCCGCTCATCGTTGAGAAAACCAACGACATTGGCGAAGAGCGACCCTTGGGGATAGACCCTCTGGGGGTACGCCTCAAGGTCAAGACCGCTGATCCCAAGACCACGTATGCGATCTGCCGTCTCGGGATCCAGTCCTTCTGCAAGCCTCACCCCTGATCGTTGGTCCCCAAGTTCAACGCGCAGACTTTCAGCCGAACGAGACAGAGGCGCCGCAAGAAGTGTCACCACATCCTCTGGAGGCCGCACCCGTCCAGGATCGTCACCGGGGAGATTGAAGTAACGAGGATGGGCCCAAAGGCGAAAGCGCTTCTCATCCATCGCAACCAGCCGACCGGTGCGATCCACGATCGGGCGACGTGTTCCCAGAGGAGTGCTTGTCTGCGTCTGCAGACGGCGGGCACGGGCTTCGAGCGCACCTGTCTGAACCAGCTGCAGCCAGGCCATGCGCCCGATCAATCCAGTCAATCCTGTGCAGAGGATGAGGAAAACGATCCAAAGGCGACGAGACGGCACTTGGGCCAAAGGAACGACCCGGGGACGAGGCCTCTTCCGAACTGACGAAGACGATCTAGCTCGCATCAGTACCCCGGACGAACCCTCGGTATTGATGGGTCATTCGGAGCTGCGGCGACCGAAGGATTCGAGGACGAGACGGGGGAACGCTCAAGATGAATGAGGTTCGTCACCTTGGTGGGAACAAACCGAGACGGGCTGTTTGTGCTGTCCAGCCAATGCTGCTCCAGCAGAGCCGTCGATTCCGTCAGCCGATGAGACAACAACTTGGTGGCCTCAAAGCGCTGGAACGCCATCGTCCAGCGATGTTGCCAATGCAGCGTGAGACCTGCAAGAACAGCCAATGCGGCGAAAACACCCAGCAAAGTGCCGTCCGCAAGACGGTGCATCCCACCCACCCAAGGGGACCGTCGGGTAATTCTTCCGGCAGAGAAGGAGCCCTGAATCAGCTGTAGAGCACTCATCGAGAAGCGCTGATTGGATGAGGCCACCCTTGGCTGAACCATCAATGGGTCAGTGAACCATCCGCACCTGCCTGGGGCAAGCCTCAAAGCAAAAGCAGATTCAGAAACGTCACGGCATTCCAGGTGCCATGCATCAGCACGCTGGGAAGCAACCGTCCACTGCTCATTCGAACCACCCCGAGACCAACCCCCAGAACGGTGAGCGGAGCCAGTTCTCCGATGCTGATGTGGGCCATGCCAAACAACAGGCCTGACCACAGAACGCCAGCGAGAGGACCGAAGCGACGGGCCAGCACAGGGAGGAGAGTGCCACGAAAGATGACCTCCTCGAACAGAGGAGCGAGAACGACTGCGGTGAACGCGAGCAGAGCCAGTGCCAACGGATCGCGACTGCCCAACACCAGCTCGAGCAAGGGGTTGCTGCCACCTGGATCGCCAACGACCTTGACCAACAGCCAACCGGTCAGGATCACCACAGGGGTGATGCGAAGCCACCCACTCAGCGCTGCCAAGACAGCGGAGGCGAGCGGCTTGATGCGCCACTGCAGCCATCCCTCGACTGGACGATCTTGCTCGGGACAGGAGGCCAGCTGTCGCCGCAAGATCAGCAGACTCGGCAGCGCCATCAAGCCGTAATTGATGACGACACCCACAGCCTCACGGCGTGGACTGGCCAGGGAGGCGGTCAACGTTCCGACCAGAGGAAGCACCACAAGAGGAACAGCCACGGCGCTGACCACGACAAAGCCACCCGCAACCAACAGCGCCATATCCAGAAGAGTCAGCATTGGACCGCGCAGTTCGGGCCAGGGTTCCGCACGACCACGCCATAAACGCCAGCCCTGGATGACCAGCAGCAAAGTGCCTGCGAGCGCTGTCAGCAGGGGAAGCAATGCACTGACCGCCAGCCTCACCAGGGCAGTGCGTGCCACGGCAGGGTCACTGCATTCGGTCTGAGAACCACCCTGGGCCCCGCAGTCCAGCAGTTTCAACAGAGCATCAGCATCTGCAGGAACAGCAACGGACCGTCCGGCCAACAGCTCAAGCAGCTGCGTCTGCCTCGAACTGCGTTGATCCGATGATATTTCCTCCAGCGACTGCCGCAGAGCCATGCGGGGGTTCCCATCCCCTAGAAGCAGCGGAACCAGGGAAGACGGCACAGCGGGCTCCGCCAGAACGGTGATCTCCTGCTGCTGCAGATTGAGGCTCGGGGCCACCGACGGACGCGAAAGGCTGCTGACAAGGCCTGAAAACCAGATCAGGGCAGCCATGACCAGGGACAGCAGCCCAAGCAGAACTTTCCAGGCGGGCTGGGCTTGGCGTTGGGAACTGGACGACACCCGGTCAGCTCAACTGCAGCTGATTGTCCCCTGGAATCGCTTGACCCATACGATGGCCGCGCCATGATCCTGCACCGTGACCCTCCGTCTACTCCTGGTCCGCCACGGTCTGAGCAGCTTCAACCTGGACCGTCGCATCCAGGGTCGTGACGACCAATCCAATCTGAGCGACCAGGGTCATGAACAGGCCCGATGTCTTGGGGCCAGCCTGGGGGATGTGTCGCTGGATGCGATTTACAGCTCAAGGCTGCAGCGCGCCGCAGCCACCACGGCATCACTGTTGGAAGCCCGCGGCGGCCAGGCCCCCGCCACGGTTTTTGATGACGGCCTGCTTGAGGTGGATCTCGAGCCCTGGGCCGGAATGAGCATCGATGAACTCAAAGACCAGCATCCCGAGGCCTACGGCATCTGGAAACAACAACCACTTGAGCTGGAATTACAGCGGCGTGATGGAAGCCGCTACAGACCTCTGGCCGAGCTGATGCAGCAAGCCCGGGGGTTCATCCACACGCTTATCGAACGTCATCCTGTGGAGCAGGACAGCACCGTGCTGGTCGTCGCCCACAATGCGATTCTGCGCTGTCTGATGCTGACAATGCTTGGGGAACCCGAGCATGGATTTCGACGGCTTCGGGTCGACAACACATCACTTTCGGTGTTCAACCTGCGGCCTGGAACCAATGGGCCTCAGGTTCAGATCGAATGTCTGAACAGCACCACTCACCTGCAACCTCTGCCGGCGAGAAGCAAGGGCGCAAGGCTGATCCTGGTGCGACATGGCGAAACCGACTGGAACAAAGCCGGACGATTTCAAGGACAGATCGACATTCCTCTCAATGACAATGGTCGACGTCAAGCTGCCGCGGCCGGAGACTTTTTAAAAGACGTTGCGATCGATCGAGCCTGGAGCAGCACCCTCTCCCGCCCAACCGAAACCGCACGGATCATCCTCGAGGCTCACTCCGATGTGCCTCTCACACAGATCGACGGACTCGTGGAGATCGGGCACGGGGTATGGGAAGGAAAGCTCGAATCAGAAATCCGCGCCGACTGGGCGGAACTTCTTGACACCTGGAAGACATCCCCTGAAACGGTGCAGATGCCGGAAGGAGAAACCATCCAGGACGTCTGGACCCGGTCAGTGAACAGCTGGAAAGAGATCGCGAACGGGCTCAAGCCCAACGAAACCGCTCTGGTGGTGGCCCATGACGCCGTCAACAAAACCATTCTCTGCGATCTCCTTGGCCTAACACCAGCCGATATCTGGGCTGTGAAGCAAGGCAATGGCGGCGTGACGGTGGTCGACATCGCTGACGATCCAGGCCAGCCTGCAGTGGTGACCTGCCTGAATCTCACCTCCCACTTCGGCAGCGTGATCGACCGAACCGCGGCGGGCGCCCTCTGATCCCATGCAAGACACCCTGTTGCTGGATCCGGTTCGGATCTTGCGTGGTCCTGGGATCCCGCTGCAGCAGGGAGCCGTTTTGATTGAGGGGGGAGTTCTCATCGGCTTCGATGACGAGGCCCGGGAACGCGGCATAGCGTTGGGGCTCAACCCAACATCTGCACCTGATCAACTCCTGGCGCCATGCCTGGTGGACCCCCATTCACTGCTCCCAACCCCAGTGAGCGGGACCCTGGAGACCCTGACAAGCCTGCGCCGCTGCGCCGCCGCCGGCGGCTACGGCCAGGTGGCCCTGCTGCCAAGAGCAGACAGCTGGCGAGACCAGCCGGAACGGTTGTTCGGTCTTCTCAGCATTGATCCATCGGACGTACACCTTCCCCTCTGGGGAGGTTTCAGCATCGGTGGACGCGGGGAGGAGCTGGCACCCCATGCAGACCTGCTCGAACACGGAGCCATCGGACTGGCAGACGACGATCAGATGATCCCGATCGCGTTACTGGAACGGGGACTGGCACTGGGAGAAATGGGGTCTTGCCCAGTGCTTCTTGCCGCCAGAGATCCCCTTCTGCAGGGTGACGGTTTCGTGCGAGAGGGCGTCGAAACTCTCAGGGCTGGCTGGCCACCGGACCCCCTGGCCAGTGAGCTGCAGCCCCTGAACCAGCTGCTGACCCTCCAACAACGCCATCCTGATCGTCAACTGCGCCTGATGAACCTTTCCACCGGAGAGGCCGTTAACGCGCTGCAACAGGTCGAAGCACGACCGTTATCCAGTGTGTGCTGGTGGCACCTTCTGGCGGATCGTGGCTCTCTTGGTGGCGCAGAGCCAGGTTGGGGCATACGTCCATCTCTGGGGGGCAAAACAGACCGCAGCAGTTTGCGATCGGCCCTTCGGGACGGACTGATTCATGCCGTTGCGGTGCACGCTGTTCCTCTGGATCAGGAGGACATGCTGCTGCCGATCGATCAACGACCCCCTGGCCTGAGTGGCCACCACCTGGTGCTTCCTGCCCTCTGGTCGGCCCTGGTGCGAGAGGGAAGTTTCAGCGTTGAAGAGCTGTGGCAGGCCCTCAGCTTCGGCCCCTCAGCCTTCCTGGACAGACCAGCGGAAACGCTGACGGTTGGCAGTCGACGCTGGTTGCTGTTTGACCCCAACCATCACTGGACGGTGTGCCGCGACGATCCTGCAGCACCGGGAGCCGCCAATCTCCCCTGGCTAGGGGAAACACTCCAGGGCCGCGTAACGGCCTGCGGCCTCAGTCGCTGAGTAAACCGATTCGGTTCGGCGGCCAGAAGCGAACGACGGCCCTGCCGAGAATCTCTTGCTGTGGAAGGAATGGACTTCCAGGCCAGAAGCGGCTGTCCCAGCTGTTGGCGCGATTGTCCCCCAGCACAAGCACTGAGCCTTCAGGCACGGTGATGCTGAGGGTGCGGCAGGGGCTCATTCCCTGAACGTTTAACGGGCAGCGTTGTTCTACGTAAGGCTCCTCCAATGGCTCTCCGTTGAGGATGACCCCACCGGTTGGGCCAACAACGACACGGTCTCCGGCCACCCCAACCACTCGCTTGATGTAGGCATCACATGCGGGATCGCCGAGACCGGGAATAAGACCCAGTAACGGCAGGTTCACCAGGCCGCAGATCAAAGCGGAAGGCTTCTGCGGCGATCGCAACGCTGGATCAAACGCATAGGGGGAATTGAACACCACGATCTCCCCGCGCTGCGGAGATCTGGTTTTGTACGTGATTTTGTCGACCAGCAATCGATCCTGAATCTTCAGACCCGGCTGCATTGAGCCGGACGGGATGTAGCGGGCTTCGACCAGAAACTGACGAATACCCAGATAGAGGGCCAACATGAACACGATCGGGCCCCAGAAGTCCCAGAACGGATGAAGCTGTGCCTCCTTCGTCTTTGATTCGTCGACTGCCAACGGGCCTGTTCGGGAAGAGTTGGTTCACGATAGGGGTGATGTTCTGCGCAGCCCTGCCGCCCCGCATCTGCCGATGATCCGACCGCGCTGGCAGGGATTGCCCCGACTACCGCATCAGCGTCCATGGCATCGCTGGGACCAAACCATTGCTCTGATAGCAGTGGCCAACCTGGCCTGGGTGCTCTTTGACGTCAGCTATATCCCCCTGCGAAATTTCTGGCTTCAGCGCAATCTTTATCCACTCCCGACGCTGCCACTGGTGGTGCCATTGCCCTGGCTGCCAGACATCACACCGCACTACGACAAGGTCAAAGGGATTGAGCCGCATCGCAGCACCCGCCTTTACAGAGAGCAGTTCAACGCCCTGGATCTGGCCCTCAACAATCGTGAATTAAGCGATCCGCTGGTTATTTCACTGTTGGAACAACAGCTGGAGCTCACGCAGCGGCTGATGGACACCAACCCTTTTGTGAGCTCTGGAAACACCGGTGCCCTCGAAAAGATCAAAAGCCTGCTGCGCACCAGAGCAGAGGAGGAATCGGCACGTGCGGCAGCAACACAGCTGCTGGGGTCTGACTACCTGAAGCAAGTGACCTGGACTGATGAAAGGCAGTTCTGGCGGAGGCAGATTCTGCCCCTGGTTGAGATCAACTACTGGAGAAGCATCGATGCCAGCGGTCAGCCAACAGATCTGAGTTGGAGGATTGACCTCCCTTTCCAGCTCTTGTTTTTGCTGGATATTGGCCTGAGAAGCCTGCGTCTGCGACAGCGCTATCCAGCGATCAGATGGCGTGATGCGCTGCTGAGGCGATGGATCGATCTCCCCCTGCTGCTTCCAATCGGCAGGGTGTTGCGGATCGTTCCGGTGACAGAACGATTGTCGGCAGCCAATCTGATTCAGCTGGAGCCACTGCGGGCTGTGATCAGCCGAGGTGTGGTGGCGCTACTGGCCCTCGAGCTGTTTGAGGTGATCACCATCCGCGTGGTGGACGCACTACAGCAGCTCATCCGCTCACCCCAGCTCCCCCAAAGGATCCGCAGCCTCTGCTCACACCAGAGCACAGATCTGAAGGCACAGCCTGAACTGATTGAATTGCTGCGCTTATGGGTGCCGCTGCTCATGGTTCAGGTGGGACCATCCCTGCGCCCCCAACTGGTGGAGCTGCTTCATCACGTGCTCCGCAATAACCTCGCAGAGGGTTTGGCACCGGAATCAATCAGCCGACAACTCGCGAGCGGCGCTGTGGATTCCCTGCTGAATGTGTCGCGCAGGACCGGGGAACGACTGGGAACACAAGATGAGGTCTTAAGCAGCCTCGGAACGAACACCCTGGATCGGTTCTGGGAAGAACTGGCTCGGGTCCTTGAAGATGGTCCGATTCTGGAACGAAGCCAAATCCTGATGGCTTCCATGCTCGAGGAACTGAAGCTTTCGAGCTTCCGTCAGCTGCGTGATCAGGGAGGAGTGGCTGAACTCATCAGCGAACTGGACGGCTTGAATTTCAACCCTTCAACGTCTCAGCCCAGAGATCAGCCTTGAAACCAACCAACACACCGCCATTGGACCTCTGGAGAAAGGGTCTCTTGATCAAGCGGCCATCTGCTGCCAAAGCATCGAGGGCTTCGTCTTCAGTCATCGCCTTGATAACAGCAGCCCCCACAGAGCGATAACTTTTGCCACTTGTATTGAACAGCAGCTTGCGGTCCCCTAATTGATTGACAGCAGATTTGATCTGCTCACGAGTCGGAGGATTTGACGTGATATCAACCACTGAATAAGCAATACCCTCTGCATCGAGCCATGCGAGGGCTTTGCGGCATGTACTGCAGCGGCTGTAACAGAAGACCGTCAGCGACTCCGACTCGCTCGACATCAGCGTCCGAACAAGGCCTTAACAGCACCCACCAGGCTGTTGGAACCCCGTCCGACTCCGTCTGCGGGGCGTGTACGTACTGTGACGTCACCAAAGACGCTGGCGCGGCAGCTGAGACGAAAGTTGGCCGGCCGGTCGGCCAGATAGACCTCTTCAACGTCGCTGCGAGGTGAAAGGTTTTCAAGACCCTCGACGATTTCCATCACGCAGGTACCGCACTGACCGACACCACTGCAATTGTTGAGGTTGTTGACACCGTTGTAGGGATTGACCCCAGCATCCAATGACGCTTTGCGCAAATTGGCACCTTCAATGCATCCAACTTGCTGTCCTTCCTGCTCATATTGGATGGTGGGCACGGCGCAACGGTGGTATTGGTGCGCACCAACCTACAAGCATTCGGCTGGGGGCTACGACCATTAGATGTTCAGCGTGCTGCCGCAGCACAGCGCTTCAACAACGGCGGTACCGCATCTGCATCGCGCCACCCCTGACGCAGAACTGACCCACCCTCGAGATTACGGATGGTCCGGAAGAATTCAGCGATCTCTTCCAGCTGTGCCGGCGCGATCTGACGAATGCTCTGAATCGCATCCTGACGTGGGTCGGCATCCGGAATACACAGCAAGGTGCTGAGGCACTGACTTTGCTCATGCAGCTCCAGTAACCCGATCGGACGAGCTCGGATCAGACAGCCTGTGGGGAGGGGCTCGGCGGCAATCACCATGGCCGCCAGTGGGCCTCCGTTCAGTGCCTTGGTGTTGGGAACAAACCCATGATCGAAGGGATGACGGATGGAAGAATCCAGCACCCGCTTCAGAACCAGCAGTTCAGTATCAAGGCAATAGTCGTACTGGTGACGACTGCCCGCTGGGTTCACCACCAGAAGGTGCACCAGGTCGGAGGACGGTGAGGGGGGGAGTCGACTGAGATTCATCGCGTTCGAGGGCTGCCGGAATCAGACGGTCCGACGTGGATTCGCGATCGGTGAATACCGCAACCAAAGGGAGCGAAACGCTCATCAAGGCGAGAATAAAACCGCTGAGGGCTTGGAGGGGCAATCCCGGACTGAAAGGTTCCTCTCCGGCTTCAGACGAAACGTGGCTGTCGTCTTGTGGAGGGACTGCAGGTTGTGAGTCCATGTTGTTGGGCCGGCATGCCGAGCCCCTTATCCCAGTCAAAGTTCATTCAATTGTGTCACCGCTGAAAAATTCACGCAGCAGGACGATCCTTACGATCTCGGTGGGAAGCGAGATCTGCCGGTAAATCGCTAACCGATTCGAGATGAATTCGAATTCCTTTGAGCTCTTCAAGAATGGCCCCAAGCATCTGCTGCGTTGCCGTTGAAGGTGAATTCAGAACCTCAACAGTGACTTCCTTGATCCTCAGAACATCCTTGGCGAAACGAGCAACCTCATTGGGGTGAAACAGAAGAGGATCTTTCTGATCACTTCGAAATTCAGGATTGAGCTTGCGAGGGTTGAACGGGGGATTGAGGTTTCTTGTGTCGGTGTTGGTGTATCGATAAACCGATGCTCTGGATCGATTCAGAGATTTCTGCACATCATCAATTCCAACCAGCGCATCACCACTGGATCCGGAAGTCATGTTCTCTATGGCGATCTCCACGGAGTGTTGAACCTGGGATGTAGCGGATTCAACCGACCGAGGAAACATGAGACAGGCCTAGGACAGGCTGGACTCAGCGGAGGGTAGCAGCCAAGACTCGTGCCGCACAGACGTTCCCTCACGCAGGAGACAGTTTTCAAATCGACCTGATATGGGGCGGTGATAACTTCTCGCATCCTCAATTTCTTAATTGCCATGCGCGTCTCCCGCCAGATGCTGGTGACGCTGCGCGATGTTCCGGCAGAAGCCGAGATCGCCTCCCATCAACTGCTGCTCCGTGCCGGATACATCCGACGCGTGGGATCAGGGATCTACGCCTACCTTCCCTTCATGTGGAAGGTGATCCAACGCATCACCAGCATCGTCAGGGAAGAGATGAGTCGCGCAGGCGCCCTCGAGACCCTTCTTCCGCAGCTGCATCCCTCTGAGTTGTGGAAACGAAGTGGGCGTTGGCAGGGCTACACCGCAGGAGAAGGAATCATGTTCCACCTGGAGGATCGCCAGGGACGGGAACTGGGTCTTGGCCCGACTCACGAAGAAGTCATCACAAGCCTCGCGGGGGAGTTGTTGCGCTCTTACCGCCAGCTCCCGGTGAATCTGTACCAAATCCAAACCAAGTTTCGGGATGAGATCCGGCCACGCTTTGGCTTGATGCGTGGGAGGGAATTCATCATGAAAGATGCCTACTCCTTCCATGCAACCGAGGAAAGCCTTCAAGCGACCTACACAGCGATGGACGAGGCCTACCGGCGGATCTTCGCGCGTTGCGGACTGGATGCCGTGCCCGTTGATGCGGACAGCGGAGCCATCGGCGGAGCCGCATCCCAGGAGTTCATGGTGACCGCCGATGCAGGCGAAGACCTGATCCTGATCAGTGATGACGGCCTCTACGCCGCCAACCAGGAGAAGGCCATCTCCTGCCCCCATGAAGCCATCCCTCTTGAAACTGGAGAGCCGATCACCCTGAAGACTCCCGGACAGGGGTCCATCGAGTCGCTCTGCGAAACCCAGGGCTGGCATCCCTCCCAGGTGGTGAAGGTCCTGATCCTGATGGCCCGGATGGAGGATGAGAGCGAAAAGCCTCTCCTCGTTTCACTGCGGGCAGATCAGGAACTCAATCAGGTCAAGCTGGTCAATGCCCTGAGTCGATTGATGGATCAGGGCGTACTGGACTGCCACCCGATCACGGTTGAAGAGACGGCCCGGCAAGGACTGGCTCCTCTACCTCTCGGTGCCATCGGCCCCGACCTTGATGACGCCGTGCTCAAAGGTGCTCGCAGTTGGGCACCATCCTTCATTCGTCTGGCCGACAACACCGCCACTGAACTGGATCGGTTTCACTGCGGCGGCAACAACCATGATCTCCACCGCTGCCACAGCGATTGGGAGACTCTGGGGGGACGGCCCGGGGGACAAGATCTGCGAAATGCCCGAGCCGGTGAAGCATGCGTGCATAACCCCAAGGCCCGCTTGCAGGACAAACGGGGAATTGAAGTGGGTCACATCTTTCAACTCGGCCGCAAGTACTCCCAAGCGATGGACTGCCGATTCACCAACGAGAGCGGGCGCGATGAAGCCTTCTGGATGGGGTGCTACGGCATCGGGATCTCGCGTCTTGCGCAAGCTGCCGTTGAACAGCACCACGACGACGCTGGTATTTGCTGGCCAACGGCCATTGCTCCCTTTGAAGCAATCGTGGTGGTGGCCAACATTCAGGACGAGACCCAACTGGCCCTGGGTGAAGCCACCTACACGACTCTTTTGGAGGCGGGAATCGACGTTTTGCTGGACGACCGCAAGGAGCGTGCCGGGGTGAAATTCAAGGATGCCGACCTGATCGGGATCCCATGGCGGATCGTCATTGGCCGCGACGCAGCAGAAGGCAACGTTGAACTGATTGAGAGATCCAACCGCGAGATGCGCAAACTGCCCCATGCAGAGGCCACCTCCAGCCTTGTCAGCGCTTTGCGCCCTTAAAGTCACATCAACATCGCCATTGTCATGATCAGCGCCCTGGCCCGTATTACCCAGTCGTTATCCCGGGTGGCGATTGCCCTGTTTCTTGGTTTGTCTCTGCTACTCACCGCTTGCAGCGGAGATGCGGAGGCGCGTCTCACGGGTGATTACGTGGAAGACACGGTGGCTGTGTCCCGGAGTTTGCTTGAGGTAATCGACCTACCCCAGGATTCCGAGAACCACGCTGAGGTTGAAGCGGAGGCACGGGCCCTGATCAGTGATTACATGTCGCGCTACCGACCTCAGCCCAGGGTGAACGGCTTGAGCTCCTTCACAACGATGCAGACAGCGCTCAATTCGCTTGCAGGCCATTACGCCTCCTACGCGAATCGTCCCATCCCCGAGGCCCTGCACGACCGCCTTGCAAAGGAACTTGCCAAAGCTGAGAAATCGGTGATCCGCGGCAGCTGAACCGTTCTTCACCTCACTCCTTTGACAGGTTCACGTCAAATCTGAGATAGTCGCGGATTGTGCAGATTCGCGGCTTCGGGCCGCAATGTCTTTGGCCAACGTTGTCGTCATCGGAGCGCAGTGGGGTGACGAAGGGAAGGGGAAGATCACTGATCTCCTCAGCCGCTCTGCAGATGTGGTGGTTCGCTACCAGGGTGGAGTGAATGCCGGGCACACGATCGTTGTTGACGACCGGGTGCTCAAGCTCCACTTGATCCCATCCGGAATCCTCTATCCAGAGACAATTTGTCTGATTGGATCCGGCACCGTGATCGATCCGAAAGTGATGTTGGGTGAGCTGGACATGCTCATCGCCAACGAGATCGACATTTCCGGGCTTCAGCTGGCATCGACCGCCCACGTGACGATGCCGTACCACCGGCTGCTGGACCTGGCGATGGAAAAGCAACGCGGCGATCGCCGCATCGGAACCACAGGCCGTGGCATCGGTCCTACATACGCCGACAAATCACAGCGGAGCGGAATCCGTGTGATCGACCTGTTGGACGAGCAGCGTCTGAGGGACCGGCTGGAAGGTCCCCTGCAGGAGAAGAATCAGCTCCTGGAAACCATCTATGGCGTCGAGCCACTTGATGCTGAAGCCATCGTTCAGGAATATCTGGGTTACGGACAACGGCTCGCTCCCCACGTTGTGGAGTGCACGCGTGCCATCCATCAAGCAGCCAGGAACAAAAAGAACATCCTGTTCGAGGGAGCCCAGGGGACACTGCTGGATCTCGACCACGGCACGTATCCATATGTCACCTCCTCCAATCCGGTGTCAGGGGGCGCCTGCATCGGAGCTGGGGTTGGTCCCACCCTGATCGATCGTGTGATCGGGGTTGCCAAGGCGTACACCACCCGGGTGGGAGAAGGCCCCTTCCCAACCGAGCTCAGCGGACGGCTGAATGATCAACTCACCGAACGGGGCGCTGAATTCGGAACCACAACTGGGCGGCGACGGCGTTGTGGCTGGTTCGATGGCGTGATCGGGCGCTACGCCGTTCAGGTGAACGGCCTTGACTGCCTGGCGGTGACCAAGCTCGACGTGCTTGATGAACTCGATGAAATCCAGGTCTGTGTGGCCTACGAATTGGACGGTGAACGCATCGAGCACTTCCCAAGCAGCTCCGAGGATTTCGCCCGCTGCCAGCCCATTTTTGAGACATTGCCAGGGTGGCAATGCTCAACGGAGGATTGCCGCAAGCTTGAGGACCTGCCCAGGGCCGCGATGGACTATCTGCGCTTCCTGGCTGACCTTATGGAAGTGCCCATAGCCATTGTCTCGCTTGGCGCGAGCCGGGACCAAACCATCGTGGTTGAAGATCCCATCCACGGCCCCAAGCGCGCTCTGCTCAGCGCCTGATCCACCGAAGGGCATACTGCGTTGCTGTTTGCATGCCCGTTATGGCTCCCGATGCCCGCTTCCCCAGCAGCTGCAGCCTGGATGTCGTTGGCATCGGCAACGCCATTGTTGATGTGCTCGTTCAGACCGACGACGCTTTCCTGAATGACAACGGCCTTCAAAAAGGCGGCATGGCCCTGATCGATGAGGCCCAGGCTGGAACCCTCTACTCCGCAGGAGGTGATGGCTTGGAAACGTCCGGCGGATCGGTCGCGAACACCATTGTGGGAATCGCTCAGTTGGGTGGTCGGGCAGGCTTCATCGGCCGTGTGAGGGATGACAAACTCGGCACTATCTTCAGCCGAGATATCCGTGCTGTTGGGGCTCGCTTCGACACCCCTGCCGCAACAGAAGGAGCTACGACAGCACGTTGCCTGATCTACGTGACGCCCGATGCCGAGCGCACGATGTGCACCTTCCTCGGCGCTTCAACACAACTGGAGCCTGAAGATCTGGATCTTTCAATGGTCCGACAGACCAAGGTTCTCTATCTCGAGGGCTACCTCTGGGACAGCCCAGCAGCAAAACGCGCCTTCATCGCAGCAGCCGAGGCCTGCCGAGCCGCAGGCGGCAAGGTGGCGCTTTCGCTCTCGGACGGATTCTGCGTGGACCGTCACCGAGAAAGCTTCCTGGAGTTAGTGAACGGTCATGTGGATGTGCTGTTTGCGAATGAGGTGGAGATCATGTCGCTTTATCAAACCGAAGACATCAACAGCGCCATCAGGGATGTTCGGGGATGCTGTGAGGTGATTGCCATCACACGTGGTGGCGAAGGTTCCGTGGTGCTCAGTGGTGAGCAGCGTCTTGACATCGGCATCGTCAACCTGGGTGAGCTCGTTGACACCACCGGTGCCGGCGATCTCTACGCCGGGGGGTTCCTGCATGCCTTCACCCAGGGAGAAGAGCTGCAACGTTGCGGTGAACTGGGAGCACTTTGTGCAGGCCAGATCGTCACACAGCTGGGCGCTCGGTCCCAGCTGTCTCTCCAGCAGCTTGCGGCAACCCACCTGAACTGATTTCCGCAAGAGCCCATTGGCCATAGGCCGGTGCAGCATCCACCGGCCAGCTGATCCATTCAGGCGTGTCGTAGCTGTGCAGCTCCATCACGGTCTGACGCAACACATCAAGACAGCAGGGACTGGTCTTGAGAAGCAGCTGTACTTCGCTTCCCCGCTCGAGCCGTCCGTTCCAGCGATACATCGACCTCTGAGGTTGAAGGCTGATGCAGGCGACCAAGCGGCGTTCCAGCAAAGCCTCGGCCAAGGCTTCAGCCCGCCCCTGATCGCCTTCAGTGGTCAAAGCCACGACAAGGCAGGACGTTTCAGTCATGGGTTGATTTGAGGGGTGATGACAAAGAACCGGAAAGACAGCGCAACAAATCCGACTCACAGGTGACAGTTTCAACGCCCGCCGGTGGTGATGGACGACGCAGCAGCAGTAGATCCAGATCCAGCTCATCACTGATACGGCGCCAGAGCCGTTCCGTGACACCACCGGACTGTCGACAAAGAACGGTGCTGATGCCCCACCTCCGGCAGAGAGCTCGTTCAATCGCTCCTGGGTCCGCGCCCTGCAGGGGCCTCAGTACCGCCAGGTGGCCTTGAGATAATCCGGCCGCCAGCGCCAGGCGCAAACCAGTGGCGGAGGGAAGGCATCGGGCGAACACCTCAGCTCCAGCAGCACGCGCAACTGCATGGGCCATCGGCAAATGACGACCACCGATTGCCAGGAAGAGTCTGCGCCCGCGCACATCAGCTCGCTCCAGGTCACCCCATTGATTCAGCAAGCTCCCCCTCTTTCCGCCTTCCAAAGCCCGTTCGAAACGCAGCAGTGGCTGATCTGCAGCGGCACAAGCGCGTTGCAGATCAGCACTGATTTGACAGGCAAATGGATGCGTCGCATCCACAACACAGTGGAAAGGGGAGCCGGCCATCAGTTCTGCCGTGATGGCTTCAGGCCCCTGAAGAGCACCAACGTTGATCTGATCAAGATCGAATCCCGCATAAGCGCGTGCCGCTGAAGCAGTGACAACGCTCACTGACACTCGCCAGCCATGGCGCTCAAGTGCTGCGGCAAGCTGCGGCCCTTCCCCTGTTCCAGCCAAAAGCCAGATGCGCTGCTGGCGAAAGCCGCGGCCTTGCATCAGGATGTCCCCCGGAATCGGTGAAGACCATGAACCACTGCGTGCTGGAAGTGGAGGTGATAGATGCTCCGACCATTCGGTATACCCAGGACAACCAAACTCCAATCGGCGAAATGACCGTTCGGTTTGACGCCCTGAGAGATGGTGACCCACCCGGGGAACTCAAGGTTGTGGGTTGGGGAAACCTTGCCCAGGAGCTCCAGAGCAAGGTTCAGGTCGGCCAGCGTCTGATGCTGGAGGGTCGACTTCGCATGAACACCGTGCCCCGACAGGACGGCATGAAGGAAAAGCGGGCGGAATTCACCCTGGCCCGGATGCACCCAGTCGGTGGCAGTGGAGGTGGCAGTGGAGGTGGCGCTGCAGCTCCGTCCACCCCGACGAACAAGGCGGCGGCGCCATCCGCCCCTGCTCCTGTGAAGGCGGAACCGGAGGCTGCCAACTGGAATGCAGCTCCCCTGGTGCCGGATACCGACGAGATCCCGTTCTGATCTCACCGGGATCCTGAATCCTCCAGCAACTCACCCGCGCGCGCGATCATCTGGCCAAGCTCCCGCTCCAGAGCTGCCAGATCCAGGCGCAGATCAACCCAGCGACCGCTGTCAATTTGCTGCAGCAACCAAGCCCGATCGGTATCGAGCTGCTGGAGAAGGTCCTCTAACTCCTCTCTGGAGGCTCCGGTCACGGTCAACGCTGGGCATCGCCTCCCCATCCTGATGGCCGGGAGGTCACAATGGCGTCCTTGTCGTGGCGTCCATGAAGGAACTGCTGGCCCCAGGAAGCTTGGTCACCATCGCCGGAGGCGTTCTGACTGTCGTTGGTGCCGTGGCGTATGCCACTGGAAGCGCCAACCTGAGCCTGCCAACGATTTTTTACGGGATACCCATCCTGCTTGGGGGGCTGGCGCTGAAATCGTCCGAGCTGCCTCCAGCCAGGCGAGTAACCCCCGCATCCCAGCTGAAATCAGAACGGGATCAAGCATCACCGGAGCTGGCCAAACTTCTGGCTGACGTAACCCGTTGGCGCTACGGCCAGAAAGCACATCTGGAGACGTCCTTGGAAGCTCTCAAGCTCTGGGATGAAGACAACCCACCTCAGCTTGAGGAGATAGAAGAATTGCACTCCGCGGAGGGATATGGCCTCAGGCTGCGGTTCCAGCCGAATGCAGTGCCCCTTGAGCGCTGGGAGAACAAGCGCGAGCGGCTCGGTCGTTTTTTTGCCAAGGGTGTTCGCGCCGAACTCAACGTCCTCGAGGACAATCGCTTCGATCTGATGCTCCTGCCCGATGCCTGAACCGATTCAGGCGGGGAATGACGCCCTGAGGGTCTCCGTGCTGAGTGAGGCTCTGCCTTACATCCAGCGATTTTCTGGCCGCCGCATCGTCATCAAATACGGCGGCGCCGCCATGGCCCATGCTGAGCTGCGTGATGCTGTGTTTCGTGACCTGGCGCTGCTCGCTTGTGTGGGCGTGCAACCGGTTGTGGTTCACGGCGGCGGACCTGAAATCAATCAATGGCTGAAGAAGCTGAAGATTCCAGCTGAATTTCGCGATGGACTTCGGGTGACAGATGCAGACACCATGGATGTGGTGGAGATGGTGCTGGTGGGTCGGGTCAACAAACAGATTGTTAACGGCCTCAACCAGCTCGGAGCAAGGGCTGTCGGCTTGAGCGGCAGCGATGGTGGCCTGGTGGAAGCCAGGCCATGGGGCGATGGCAGCCATGGTTTTGTTGGGGATGTGGCGCGCACCAACCCCGACGTGCTGGAGCCATTGCTCGAGCGTGGTTACGTGCCTGTGATTTCCAGCGTTGCCGCCACACCAGACGACGGACACGCCCACAACATCAATGCCGACACTGTGGCCGGAGAACTGGCAGCAGCCCTAGAAGCTGAAAAGCTGGTTCTGCTTACGGATACCCCTGGAATTCTGCGCGACCGGGACGACCCCGATTCGCTCATTCGCA